>NZ_JAUHLI010000003.1:0-267453 GCF_036325985.1 Alkalimonas cellulosilytica | reverse complement strand
ATGCTGCTAGATTAATGGATTCTTCTAAAGATAGCCTACAGCTAACTCTAGGCAACATTGAGCAGTCTTTGTTGCAAACTAAGAATGTCGTTGAAGAGGAGCTACAGCTATTCCGCACAAATTATCAAAGCAGTTTGACTGAATTCTTTAATGAACAAAACAACTTATTAGAGCAGACCCTTGGCTCTCAGCGAGATGGACTTGCTAAAGTGGTTGATGACTGTCATGCCATCTTTATAGAAGAGTATGAGCGTCGTAAAGAACTAAGTACTGAGTTAGGAGCTAATCTCTCTGATATGCAGCATGCCGTAGATTTGGTGAGTAATCTTGTTCAGTCTGTAAGGATGTTGGATGCGGCATATGTCAATACCATTGAGCAGGCCGCATCTTCAATTGGCAGGCAATTAAGTGGGGTAGAAAAGCAATACCAGGCGAGTCAGCAAGTTTTAACTCAATTTATGGAGCAAGTACCAGATGCGTTGAACAGCTATTTCGACAGGGCAAATGAAGGGCATATTAAGTTCTTTACTGGTATGGATGAAGCTGCAACTAGAATCCATCAGCGTTTACTCCAGTCCGCGGAGTATCTAGTTTCCGCTCAAATCACAAAGCAACAGTTCGAAATGGATGAAGTTTCATGAATGCACACTCGAGTGTAAATAATCCAGCTGTCGAGCATGAGAGCAATGAATGGCTATCGGTTAGTGACTTAATGGCCGGTTTGCTTATGGTTTTTGCTTTGCTTGTTGTTGCAACCTTGTTCCAACTGAAACAAGCACAGGAAGAAAACCAGAATAAGCGCATCGTGATCATTCAAGCATTGCAGCAGCAATTTAATGAACGAGGGATTAACGCGGAAGTCAATCCGGAAACTGGTGATATAACACTATTGGATAGCGTACTCTTTGATGTCAATAGGGCTGATATTACTCCTGCAGGTGTTGCTTTCCTGGAACGTTTTGTACCCGTTTATGGTGAGACATTGTTTTCGGACTCAGCCATTAGCGACGAAATTACTCGAATAATTATCGAGGGTCACACAAGCTCTGATGGTTCGACTGAACACAATATGTCACTTAGCTTAAGGCGTGCAAACAGTGTCTTCGACTTTATTAATAGGCTTGATTTTGAGCAGCGTGATGCACTTGTGAACAAAATCCAGGTGGCTGGGCGGGGGTATCTAGATGCAAATCATGAGATTTCCTTAGCTGGCGATCGAAAAGTCATCTTCAGAATGCAGTTTAAATCTGATGAAGCATTCATGATGTTTTTAGAAGGTCGTTAGTCATGCTGCTAAATCTTAACTTTCCGGATATTCCATTACCTAGTGGAATACAAAGTCTCTCCAGAAATATAGATTCTGCGCTTGATGATTTACTGTTTAAAGATGTTCGCTTGCCAGAACTTCCACCTAGGGATATTTCAGTAATCCTAAATCTTGCTGAATCCGGGTTGGATGCTCAAGTCTCCGTGCTTGAGTGGATTGCTTTACTTGATGGTAAAGAGCGCTGGGACAGTGTGAATCACAATCAGGAGTATTCATCAAACATATTGATATGGAAGACTGCCTGTAAAAACCATGGATTGCGTTATTTACTTTATTGGCGACTTGCACTGTATCTCGATGGCCATGAAATCTCGTTTTCAAAAGGGCTTGTTAAGCAGTTTGCAAATTTTCAAAAGTATCTAGCTAAGGTTGATAAGCAGCGTACATTGCTTTTGACGGGGATTTATAGTGGTGATACGTCTGAACTATGCCAAAGAGCACTTATCTTTAGGATGTTACCAGCCCAAGTTCTTTCAAAATGTGGGTTACCTGGGCAGATTAAGCATTCAAAAGACGCTTTAAAGGGGCTGGCTCGGTATTGGGTTAAAAATAATAAGATGTTTGGTTATGATGAATTATTCACAATCATTGCAAAATTAAATGACGAAGAAAAAGACACTTTTTTTTCATCTGCTTTAGTTGATATACCTTTTGCAAAACTCGAGCAGCAGGAAACTCTTTTAAAACTAATTCTCGGTATTTATTCACCATATGTAATAAATTCTCGTTTTAGCAAACTTAATAATGCGGCACAAGAAGTTATCAAAGATCTAATTGGTGCTATGTCATTTGCTGATTTTAGTAAGTTAATTGCCAAATTGACCGAGCCAGTAGTTGCTGGAAAACTCGGACTAGAAGAATGGGAAATTAGGCAGTTAAATTCACGGGTGGCATTTTGGTCGAATTATCAAAACCGACTTTTGGGCTTTTCTGTTTTTCTACCAACCTCGACTTATTCGCTGTTAAAGCAAATGAACTTCATTACCGATGACTTACTGTTTCATAAGCTAATTAATTCAAATTGTGAAGTATGTGTTTTGGAGTTTGAAAATCACTTTATTTTGGAGTTTCTACGTGGAAGCATTTCTGGTGTACGAGTAATTGACAAGCTTAGTAAGCAAGCGCAGCTTTTAAAGAATGTAAGTAGCGTATCCAGTCAGCAACAGCTTGAGGCCATACCTTTTCTGGCAGAACATGATCATTTTATTTATTGGCAAAACGCTTGCGAGAAGCTTCTTAGAACAAAATTTAATTTAACGCCTAATAAAAACCTAAGAAAGTTTCTTGTTACCCGAAAAGATAAAAATGGTCATACTTTTTATCAGGAATATTCAAGTTTAAATGGTCTTCCTAGCCTAACTGCAGCTCAGGTTTTAGAAAGGGAAGAAGTGCTGATGGCTCGCAAAAGAAGATCATTAGAATCTACCAATGGGAAATTAAACTCAACCCCACCTAGCCTTGAACTTGCAAAAAGTATAATTCAATTTTTTAGTGAAAAATCTACCTCAGGTGGATGGTTCGGTTACAGCAAAAAACATGGGTGGATAATTGAGGTTGGTGGCTCATCGAGTGGTTTGGTATTCAAGTGCTTGTCAAATAATAAAGTTATATCTGCAAGCTATAATGATTTGGAAGGGGCTGAATACATGAAGGTAGTAGACTATCTTAATACCTTCCAAGATGCTTCTTCTTTGAATGAAGCTTGTATGAGCCTTGCATCAATAGCTGAGAATATTCCCATAAGCTCTGTCAGAAGCGCATTATCAAATATAATTAGTAAAGCTAAAATATTTCGTAACACACAGAGCAAAATGGTAGAAATAAATAAAAAGCATGCTTTTTCTGAAGATGACCTTATTGCTCTAGCATCTGCTCAGGGAGGGGCTCACTTAGATAATCGGCATAAGGGAGGCGTTTTAAAAATTGCCTTGCAAAAACCAAACAGTGAGTTAGAAAAACTGTTACTTATATCAGGCTTCAAGGAAATAATTGATAAACCGCTTGTTTTTTGGAAAAAATAAAAACCGGGTAAGTGCAACTATAAAAACATCAAAAAAGTTGAGAGCAAAACCCGAGCATTTACTTGAGGTCAGTTCAACAGCAGCCTAATTTCACTACCGCTGATTCAGTTATAAATCTTGCGAGTAAATCGGTACTATAAAATTTTAGTTTTGTCACAGCGGTGACGAGTTTAAAAAAATCCATCAAATGTTCCCCTGAACATATAATTAACTGATTTATAGGTGGGTGATCTTCTGCGGTAATCGTTTTTAAGAGCGATATTAACATCAATTAGAATCACTTTATGTCACAGATTGTTGTGACACGCTTTTGTGCAGAGGCGAATGACCTAAAGGTCAATTTTTACAGTTTATAGGTACAAAGGATCCGGAAAAGTTTTGCTGTGGCAATCGAGGTTGTCACAGATCCGTCACAGTGTAGGTGTTATGGGAACGAAAGTTTTTCCCAATAAAGGGAATGTAATGTAAATCAGTGGGTTAAATCGATGTGTAAAGTGGTTGCGGGAGCCGGATTTGAACCGACGACCTTCGGGTTATGAGCCCGACGAGCTACCAGGCTGCTCCATCCCGCGTCCGTGAATTATCCCTGAGCAGTAGAGATAATTGGTTGATTTGCAAGACGTTAATTGATGACCTTTGGAATAGCTTGGTCACAATTGGTTGCGGGAGCCGGATTTGAACCGACGACCTTCGGGTTATGAGCCCGACGAGCTACCAGGCTGCTCCATCCCGCGTCCGTCATTGCGGGGCGAATGATAGGGGGTTTTTGTTAAGGACGCAAGCACCATTTCAATCGATGGCAATCGTTTGCTGCTTTATTCGGCACCTGCTGCTAAAAGCCACTGCTAAGGTAACAAAGATTCACCCCTTCAGGCGCGTCTTCGGGTTTCGCTTCTGATATACTACTCATCGATTTTTTTCATGGCAGTCAAAGCATGCTGGAATTTTGGGCATTAACCTCCAAAGGTGTGGAGGAATTACTGGCGGATGAGATCCGTCAGCATCAGGGCGAAGTGGTTAAGATGACCATGGGGGTAGTGCGGTTTAAGGCCGATCTAAAAACGGCGTATCAGCTGTGCTTGTGGTCGCGACTGGCTACCCGTATTCTGCGGCACTTGCATACTGAAATGGTCGATAACAGCACTGATGTGTATCAGGTCGCCAGCCAGCTAAAGTGGACTGAACTGATGTCGGTGCAGCAATCCATTGCCATTGACTGTGTAGGCAAGCACCCAACCATCGATAACACCCAGTTTGGTGCCTTGCGCGTAAAAGATGCCATTGTCGATCAGTTTCGCCGTGAAACCAATGAACGACCCAATGTGGATCGGCAACAGCCGGATGTCCGTTTTCAGGTGCGTATCAGCAATAAAGCCTTTCATTTCTTGCAGGACTTCTCCGGACCATCGCTGCATCAGCGCGGTTACCGTTTTGGCCAGGGTGAAGCGCCACTGAAAGAACATTTGGCTGCTGCCCTGGTGCTGCGCTCCGGCTGGAAGCATGATCAGGTGCTGTTCGATCCCTTCTGTGGCAGTGGTACCTTATTGATTGAAGCTGCGCTTATCGCTACCAACAGGGCACCGGGCTTGCAGCGGCAGCACTTTGCTTTTGAAGGCTGGCCCGGCCACAGGCCGGCACTGTGGCAAAGCCTGCGTAAAGAGGCGTTGGCCGCTAAAACAGAACTGGCCACTGGCCTGCTGTATGGGCTGGATAAAGATCCGCAGGTGCTGCAAAAAGCCCTGCGCAATGCCAGCAATGCTGGTGTGGCTGAATTGATTACTTTTATGGAAGGCGATGCCACGGCACTGGATGTTGCCGTTTCCAAAGAGCCAGGGGTGATTGTCACCAATCCGCCTTATGGCGAGCGGCTAGGGGACTTACCGGCGCTGATCCCACTCTATACCCGTTTTTCAGTGGCGTTAAAGCAGCATTATGTAGGCTGGCGCCTGGCGATTATCACCTCGAATCAGGATTTACTGCGGGCCCTGAAGCTGGCACGCAGCAAAAGCTACCAATTTAGTAATGGCCCACTCGATTGCGAGTTCAGCCTGTTTGAACTGACTGAAAAGCAGGTGCAAAGCCGCAATGCCGAAGCGCCGGCGTTGTTTTTTACTGAAAGCAGCTCCTTTGGCAACCGGCTTATTAAAAACCGCAAACAGCTGAAAAAATGGGCGGAGCGGGAAAACATCCGTTGCTACCGGCTGTACGATGCCGATATTCCGGAATACAACGTGGCGGTCGACTGGTACGACGGTGAAGTGGTGGTGCATGAATACGCACCGCCAGCTTCAGTGAATGAAGATGTGGCGCAAAAGCGTTTGTTCGATGTGGTGAATCAGGTGCCACAGGTGCTTGGCATTAAGCCGGAGCAAATGGTGCTGAAAGTGCGGGAGCGGCAAAAAGGCACCAAACAGTATCAAGCCTTGCAACAGCAAGGCCAGTACAAAGAGGTACAGGAATACGGTGCCAAACTCTGGGTGAATCTGCGCGATTATCTGGATACGGGCTTGTTTTTGGACCACCGCATTACCCGCCAGCGCATTCAGCAGATGGCCCAAGGCAAGTCGGTATTGAATTTATTTGCCTACACCGGCACGGCCTCGGTGCACGCAGCCATTGGCGGCGCCAGCTCAGTCACTACCGTGGATATGTCCAATACCTATCTGGACTGGGCCAAGCGTAACTTTTTACTGAATGGCTTGCACGGTCATCAGTACCAGTTTGAGCAAGCCGATTGTTTGCAGTGGCTTACCCGTTGCCAGCAGCAGTACGATCTGATTTTTGTCGATCCTCCAACTTTCTCAAACTCCAAGCGGATGCAGGACAGCTGGGATGTGCAGCGCGATCACGTCAAACTGCTGGAGCTGGTCAAATACCGGCTGAAAGAAGGCGGTGTAGTGATTTTCTCCAACAACAAGCGCCGCTTTAAATTGGATTATCAGGCGCTTGAAGCCGATGGTTGGCAGGTGAAAGATATTTCGGCGGCAACCTTGCCGGAAGACTTTAAGCGCAATCCGCACATTCATGTCTGTTTTGAGCTGAGCCGATGACTGTACGGTTTGAACTCTACAGCACCTGGGGCTGTCATCTGTGTGAGCAAGCCGAGCAGATGCTAGTGGATGCAGGTTTAGCTGGCCAGTATCAGGTGCTGGATATCGTGGACCATGAGCAGTTATTTGAGCAATACCGGGTCTTGATCCCGGTCGTGGCTTGCCGCCACAGCAAGGCCACACTGGGCTGGCCCTTTGACCAGGCGCAACTGATGGCCTGGCTGCAACAACAGGTACAGGAACAATAACGGTGGAAGTATTACGTTTTCAGCAGGCCTGTCTGGCCTTTGGTACCCATCCGGTACTGGATAAGGTGGATTTTAGTTTATTCAGTGGCGAACGGGTTTGTCTGGTCGGGCGCAATGGCGCCGGTAAATCGACCTTTCTAAAAGTGCTGACCGGTCAGCAAAGCCTGGATGATGGTCAGGTGGTGCTGCCAACCGGTGTGGTATTAAGCCGTCTGGAGCAAGACCCTCCCGCGAAAATGGACACCCGCATCGCCGACTTTATTCGCGAAGGTGCCGGCGATCTGGCCGATAAACTGCAACAGTTTTATCAGCTATCGGAAGCGCTCGATGCCGAAAATCCCCAGCAAATGCGTTTGTTCGAGCAGTTGCAAGCCGAGCTCGATAGCCGCGATGGCTGGTCGTTGGAAGCACGCGTAACCGCACTCTGCCAGCAGTTTGCCATGGAGCCTGAAGCAAACCTGGCCTCGCTTTCCGGCGGCTGGCTGCGTAAAGCTGCCCTGGCAAGGGCTTTGGTAGCCAAGCCGGATATTCTGCTGCTGGATGAACCCACTAACCATCTGGATATCGCGGCGATTCAATGGCTGGAAGGTTTTTTAAAAGAGTTTAAAGGCGCCATTATTTTTATCTCGCACGACCGGGCCTTTATCCGCGCTTTAGCTACCCGTATTATCGATTTGGATCGCGGTCAGCTCACTTCACACCCTGGCGATTACCAGCAGTATCTGGATCGCAAGCAAAAAATCCTGGAAGACGAGCAACAGCACAATGCGCTGTTCGATAAAAAGCTGGCTGAAGAAGAAGTCTGGATCCGCCAGGGCATCAAAGCACGGCGCACCCGCAACGAAGGCCGGGTACGGGCACTGAAAGCTTTGCGTAAAGAGCGCGCCGCCCGGGTAGAAAGTTTAGGCAAGGTCGAGTTTGCCATCGAGCAGGCCGAGCGCTCCGGCAAATTGGTGTTTGAAGCCAAACAGCTGTGTCATAGCTTTGGTGGTGAGCCACTGCTGAATAAGTTGGACTTGCTGGTGATGCGCGGTGACCGGCTGGCGTTGATAGGACCTAATGGGGTTGGCAAGTCAACCTTGATTAAACTCTTGCTGGGTGAGTTGGAGCCGGAGCAGGGCAGCATCAAGCGGGGCTCAAATCTGGAAGTCGCCTATTTCGACCAGCATCGTCAGGCGCTGGATCTGGATGCCACGGTGCAGGACAATGTCGCTGATGGCCGTCAGGAAGTGATGCAAAATGGCCAGAGTCGCCATGTGCTGAGCTACCTGCAGGACTTTTTGTTCCCACCAGCCCGGAGCCGCACGCCGGTGAGGGCATTATCTGGTGGCGAGAAAAACCGCCTGCTGTTGGCACGCTTGTTTGCCAAACCCAGCAATCTGCTGATCCTGGATGAGCCAACCAATGATCTGGATGTTGAAACGCTGGAGCTGCTGGAAGACATTCTGCAGCAGTATCAGGGCACGGTGATTCTGGTCAGTCACGACCGGGAGTTTGTCAATAACACCGTCACCAGTAGTTTGTTGTTTGCCGGTCGTGGTACCATCGTGGATATTACCGGTGGTTACGATGATGTGGTACGCTGGCAGGCACAACAAGCCGGCACTGCCGCAAAGCCAGCAAAAGCAGCGCCTGCGCCAGAAGCTGCAGTGAAAAAAGCAGACAAGCTGGCGGTTAGCACCGAGCGGAAGTTGTCCTTTAAAGAAAAGCGCGAGCTGGAACAATTGCCCGCTTTAATTGAAACACTGGAAACACAACTGGCCGAGCTGCAGCAACAAGTGAACGCACCGGATTTTTTTACCAGCCCGATTGAACAAACACAAGCTGTGTTGAACCAACTTGCTGAACTTGAGTCGAAGCTGGCGCATGCTTACGAGCGCTGGGAAATTTTAGAAGCATAATAAACAGACGTATTATAGGGGTTTTTGCATGAAATTATCACCCATCAACCTGGCCTTGCTGCCTTTACTGACCGCCTTTAGTACTTCAGCTGCGGTGTATCAGGTGGTTGACTTAGGCGAGGTTGTCGATGCGCGTGCTACCTACGCGACATCGGTGAATGACCAGGGCGTGGCGGTTCTGAATGGCCGTCAGCTCTATGCCATCGATATTGATATCAGCAAAATTGACTTTGACAACGAAGTGGTCGCTGCTCAGTTTAGTGAAGAGCAGTTGGCGCAGTTAAAAAGCGGCGAACTGACGGCCGAGACCCATGCTATTTTGTATTCTTTCTTGCTGAACTGGCCCACTCAGTACAACAACCTCAACACCACTTTGGAGAATCGATTCAACAATCTGGTGGATCGTTATGCCTTGCAGCCGGTGACGACCACGGCAGCTTTTATTGAGCAGGGCCAAGGGGTTGAGCTGTTGCAGTTTCGCGGCACTGCAGCCCAAATTGGTAATGATGAGTTGGTAACGGGGCAAAATAACCAGAATATTCAGGTGGGGTATGCAACGCCTCCTTTTGAGTACATTGATTTTGTTCGCACCACGGATCCTGAGTCGGTAGATGATGGTGATGAGATCCCTGAAGCTACCGAGCATCAGATTTGGCGTCCAGCCGGTGCTCAGCGTTTGGGAGTAGTGCGTGTTGGGAATGAGCGTTTAATACTGACCCCGGTGTATGCTGAGTTGGGTGGTGGCCTGAGTACTGCCCAGGCCATCAGCGATGAAGGTCTGATTATTGGCAGTGGCAGCGTCAGCGCCCGTGAAAACTTTGTCACCCTGGTGGAAGAAAACTGTACCGGCTTTTCAGCACCCATCGAAAACTGCTTGCATTATCTGCATAGTATCAGCAGTGGCTATGTCAACAGAGCCATGGTGTGGCAATTAAACAGTGATTTAACCATTTCAGAGCCGCAGGTTTTGGGCTTTTTAGGGGATAAAGGCAGTAATGAAGCCCACCCTGAAACCGAATTGCCAGATATTCAGTACAGCAGCCGGGCTAATGGCCTTAACAATCAAGGGGTTATTGTTGGGGTGTCCACTTATTCCGACTCCAGCGATGTGATTCGCACAGAGCGGATCGACCCCTGGACAGGATTTCGGTTTACCGATGAAAACATGTACTCAAGCGATCGGGCCTCGATTTTTATCGATGGTCAGGTGCTGCCGATTTTTGCATCGGATGATCGGGAATGGCTGCAAAGTGTGGCGACGGCGGTGAACAACAACAACATCGTGGTTGGTTATGCCACCAAGTTTGTTTCGGGGCAAGCTCGTAACCGGATGTTTACCTACGATATAAACAGCAGCAGCATCGAATTTCCTGAAGACTTCTTTATTAGTGCCAATACCGTGCCTCAGGCCATTAATGATCAAGGCGTTATTGTTGGCAGAACCGAGGCTGTGATCGCGTCGGCCAAGCGGCAACGTGCTTTTATGTACAACATGGCGGATGGTAGTTTTGTCGATCTGAATACCTACCTGGCATGTGACAGCGGCTATACCCTGGTAGAAGCCAGCAGCATCAATAACAGCAATGAAATTCTGGCCACCGCCGTCACCGAAGTACCCCTGCGCAACTCTTTCGGAGAGGTTATTGTGGATGAAGATGGCAACCCACGATCTGAGTTCCAGGCTCGGGCGGTTAAGTTAACCCCTATTGCCAATGGCACCCCGAGTGCTTGTGGCGTAGAAAATGAGTTAACCTATAAACGCAATAGTGCCTCAGGTTCGCTCTGGTCTGCTTTTGCCCTGTCTTTGTTGGTATTGTGGCGTCGTAGCCGTAGCCGCAGTCAGAAGCTTTCCTAACCTAAACTGGCTAGTACCAGCTTGTTGTTACAAGCTGGTACTACGGTGATTGCCATGCTTCGTTCTTTATTGTTGCATCTGATTGCTGTGGTATTGGTAGTGCAAGTCGTGTCCTGGTTTCGGGAGCGCGCTTTGCTGGCAGCTGATACTCAGGCCCCAATGTTTTACCATCGAACTTTAGAGCATGACTGGCTGAGCAGGGATGATCTGCTGGGCAAACCCACCGTATTGTACTTTTTTTCCCCCTGGTGCAGCATCTGTAAATACAGCATGCCCAACCTGGAAGCTCTGCAACGCGACGGTTGGAATATTGTTGCGGTAGCGCTGAGCTATCAGAGCCCGGACGAAGTGCAGGATTTTGTTGCCGATTTGAACCTGAGCATGCCGGTATTGCTTGGCAATGAGCAGATGCTGCAGGATTATCAAATCCGAGGTTTTCCAACCTATTATGTACTGGATGCACAAGGACGGGTGCAACGCAAATCCCTCGGCTGGAGCAGCCGGCTTGGACTTGAACTTCGGGTGCGTTGAGATTTTTTCTACCGTCACTTTGTGATACCCTTAGCCAGATAACCATAAGCATCATAGCAAAATGCAAGTTGTACCTTTAGCCTTACAACCACGGAAACCTGTATGAAAATTACCGCTCAATTTGACAGTGGCAATATTGATGTGATCAGTGCCACCGATCCTGCCGATATTCGATTGGCCATCCGCAAAGACAATCAATCCGATTTTTACCAGTGGTTTCATTTTCGCCTGCATACACCCCATATTGAAGCCCATACCATCAAAATCACCAATGTCACTGGTTCAGCCTACCCGGATGGCTGGAAGAACTATCAGGCGGTAGCCTCTTATGATCGGCAAACCTGGTTTCGGGTCGACACTGAGTTCACTGGTCAGGAACTGGTGATTACCCATTACCCGGAAGCTGAGTCGGTTTACTTTGCCTATTTTGCGCCATACAGCTACGAGCAACACCTGGATTTATTGCAACAGGCACAGCTGCATGAGCGTTGTCAGCTGGTAGAGTTGGGTGAAACCCTGGATGGCCGTGATATGAGCCTGTTGGTGATTGGCGAGCCGGATGAGAGCAAACGTAACATTTGGATCACGGCCCGGCAGCACCCGGGTGAGACCATGGCCGAATGGTTTGTCGAGGGCTTGCTAGACCGTTTACTGGATGATGACGATGCGGTTGCCCGCAGTCTGCTGGATAAAGCCGTGTTTTATGTGGTACCGAACATGAACCCGGATGGTGGTGTCCGGGGTCATCTTCGCACCAATGCGATTGGTGTGAACCTGAACCGGGAGTGGCAGTCGCCTTCGATGGAGCAAAGCCCGGAAGTCTATCTGGTGCGGCAAAAAATGCTGGAAGTGGGTGTCGATATGTACCTGGATGTGCACGGCGATGAAAACATCCCGTACAACTTCCTGGCTGGCAGTGAAGGCGTTCCTTGCTTTGATGCGCGTATGCAGTCGCTGGAGCAAAACTTTCGCCAGTATCTGTTAATGGCTTCGCCGGAGTTCCAGAATGAACACGGTTACGAAGTAGATGCGCCCGGCAAAGCCAATATGACGGTTGCCTCCAACTGGGTCGCCCAGCAGTTTAGCTGCATGTCTTTTACCCTGGAAATGCCATTCAAAGACAATGACAAGCTGCCGGATGAATTGTATGGCTGGAGCGATGTTCGCTCGATGAAGTTTGGTTCGGACAGCCTGACCGCAATTCTGGCGATTGTCGACCAATTACGCTAATTGAATCAGAGCCAGCTGTTAAAGCAGCTGGCTGCTACCGAAGGGGAGTTCATGGCCATTATCAGTTGCCCAGCCTGCGGGCACAAAGTATCCGATAAGGCACCTGAGTGTCCGAAGTGTGGTGCTGCGATTGCAGGGCTCGACAAAGACAAGCTGGCTGCCATGGAGCGTGATCGCCGTTTAAACCTTAGTCAATCCTTGATGACGCAATCGATGATTGCGATGGTGTTGTTTCTGGCCGGTTTCTTTTTTTACTGGCAATTGCCTCCCTTTGGTTGGCAATACTATGCGGCTATAGCAGCCATTGGTGTTGGTTTTATCTGGTATCTGGTCAACCGGGTACGGATTTTGATGTTAAAGCGAAAATCCAAACATGGACTTTGACTCTTTAGTAGGCGCCATGGCGCCAGAGACCTATGAGAAACTAGCCGAAGCAGTCGCTACTGGCCGTTGGGCTGATGGCAGCTTGTTATCGGATGAACAACGTGCCCACAGTATGCAATTGGTGCTGGCGTACCAGGCCAAGGTGCTGAAAAGCAATGAGCCCTTTACCATAGGTGCCGATGGCCAGATGGTGCAAAAAAGCAAAGCCGAGATGAAAGCATCCTGGCAACAACAAACACCCATTGCACGGTTTAATCATGATGATCTTTAAGCGCCTGCTTCGGCCCAAGTGGCAGCACCCGGAAATTGACAAGCGTATTGCTGCCATTGATGAACTGAATGAACAACAGGCAGATTACAAGCATATTCTGCATGAACTGGCATTTAACGATGGCAATGCCAGAGTCCGTCAGGCGGCGCTGGAAAAACTAAACGATTTTTCGCTGTGGTGGCAAGCCAGCAAAAAAGAAGCATCTGATCGTCTTCGCTTAGACGCTGAAAACCGGGTGGTGCAGATGGTGATTGCCAACCAGATCCCGCCTCGGTTAAAACAGCAGTTTATTGAGCAATGCCAACGCAGCAGTGTGCTGGAACAAATTTTACGTCAAGAGCAAGACAGCAGTATTAAGCTCAGTCTGTTGCAGCGTCTGGATAAACAAGAACTGTACCTGGAAGCGCTGCAGGATAGCCAGCTTGCGCTTTCAGACCGGTTGCAATTAGTGCCATTCATTCAGGATGACAAAGAGCTGGAGCGGGTACAAAAAGCATTGCCCTCAGAGCTGGCCGAGCAGGTCAGGCAATTGCTGGCCGAGCGTCAGCAACAGCGGGAACTGCCAGCCAAACTGCGTAAGCAGGCCAGTCTGATCCTGTCCAAAATCAATGCGCTTAAAGATCGCAACCCAGCCGACAGCGAACAACGCTTTTTGCGTTATCAGCAGGAATGGAATGAACTTGCCGATGCACTGCACCAACTGAATGATGGTGCGGAGCTACACAACAGATTTCAACAGTTGTCGGCCTCGGTGGCACAATTCTTTGCTCACCACTGGCAGCAGGCACGGCAGCAGCAAGCGGAGCAAGAAAAGCAGCAACAACAGCAAGTGCAATTGATTGGCCTGCGCAAGGCCATTACGGCACTGGAAATTGATTTGCAGCAGAGCCTGATGCAGACCAATTTGCAGCAAGCCGAGCAGCTCAACAGTCAGTTTCAAGCGCTGCAGCTGCAGTTGCAACAAGCCGATGTCACGGCGGCTGATCAGGCTCTGCTGCAGCATGAATTGTCGAAGCTGGAGCAACAGCTGGTCGATTTACCCCGGGTGGCGTTACGTTATGGCCAGGCGGAGCAGTTGTTGCAGCAGTGGCAGGCCCAAGCTTTACCTTTGCATAGCTCTGAGCTCATGGATGCTAAAGCGCTTATGCAACAATGGCAGCAAAGCTGGCAGCAATTATCGGCGGATTTGTCGCTGGCATTACCGGCAGAACTCAAGCAATCCTACAGGGCCTTGCAGCAGCGCTGGCAAGGTGCGGTCAAAGAGCTGGAGCGTCAGTCACAGCAGCCTTTTCGCCACTGCCGTAGTAAGTTGCATGAGTTTAAGCGCTTGCATCAGGCCGGAAAGTTTAACCAACTCTTTGGTTTGTTTAAGGGCATTGAGCTCAGTTATCAGCAGTTACTGCCAGAGCAACAACAGCAACTGGATGCCTTGTATCAACAGGCGAAACAACAGCTGGATGTGCTCAGTGAGCTGCAGGCATTTATTGCCAGGCCACGAAAGGAAGCCTTGCTGGCGCAGATGCAGCAACTGGCCGGGCAGCCTATGCACAGTGCCAGTGAGCGCTCTGCTTTGGTGAAAAAAGCGCGGGCGGATTGGCTTTCGCTGGGTAAAACAGTCGATGCAGCAGAGCAAGACTGGCAACAACAGTTTGATGCGGCCTGTGAACAGGCATTTGCTCCTTGCCGCGAGTTTTTTGCCAAACAGCAGGCAGAGCGTGAGCAACATGCCACTGACAAGCAAAACTTACTTTCCAGCTGCAGCGCACTGCTGGCTGAGCCGGCTGCTGACCTGTCGGCTGCATTGCAGCAGTTGCAGCAAGGTTGGCGAGCTATCGGCCCGGTCCCCAAAGAGCGCCATGAACAACTTCAGGCTGACTATCAGCAATTGTGCCAACAGATGCGCCAGCAGATAAAACAACAGCAAGCCACCTTTGCCGGACAAAAGCAACAACTGATTGAGCAAGTGAAGGCCGCGGCTGCGCTGAGCGATAGTCACCAGGCGGCGGCTATCTTAAAACAATGCCAGCAAGCCTGGAAACAGATCCCGTATGCCGGTAAAGCGCAGGATGCCGCGTTATGGCAAGAGTTTCGTAGCTTATGCGATGCGTTTTTTGCCAGGCGCAAACAGGACTACCAACAAGCGCAGCACGATCGTGATCAGCAGCAAGCAGCCTTGCAGCAACAATTATCGGCTTGCGATCAAGCCTTGCAGCAAAGCAATCAGTTGCAACAGCTGAACTCATTGCGAGACCAGCTGCAGGCGTTGGATCTTAGCGGCTTTGCATCACTGCAACGCTCCAGACAGCAGATGCTGGATCAGCTGGAGCAAAAGCAGTACAAGCAACAGGCCAGTGAACAACAGCAAAGCTATCAGCAATTATTTACCGCATTAAAAACTGCCGCTGAACCAGCTCAGCTCCCAGCACTGTGGCGGGACGCTTTCACACAGCAGCCCGATGCCATGAGCCGCAGCGAGCTGACCATGGTGTTGGAGTTAATGCTGGCAGGGCAGGTACAGGATCCGGCCGCTAAGCCTGAGCAGATCTCGGCTCTGAAGCTTCGACTGCTGGCAGAGAAGCACAATCAGGCCAGCAGCTTTGGCAAAGATGCGCTGTTGCTACGCTGGTTAAGTCATGGCCCGGTTCAAAGCGATGAAGTTGCTTTGTTGGAACGCATTGAAGCCTTATTTGCATAAGCAAGCTGCTTACTCTGAGCTTAGCGAGGCCTAAGCTCAGTTTTTGCTGAGCTCGCCACGAAGGTTACGCTGCATCTCTGCACGGATCTGCTGGGCGCTGAGTGGCTGACTAAGCAGGTAGTGTAACTTCGTCAGGGTGGCTTCCAGTGTCATGTCGTAGCCGCTGATCACGCCGCGCTCCTGGAGGGCATGGCCGGTGGCGTAACCCTCCATATTCACCCGGCCACGAAAACACTGGGTGCAGTTCACAATAATGCTGCCGCGCTCGGTGGCCTGCTGTAAGGTATCCAGTAGCTCAGGCTGTTGCGGAGCATTACCAACCCCATAGGATTTAATGATCAGCGCTTTCACCGGCGCTGAAGCCATATTGGCAATGACTTCCACACCAATTCCCGGATAAAGAGTAACCACACTGATAGGCTGAGGCACAACATCGGCTACCTGCAAAGGTTGACCATGTCGCTCTGTGGAGCTGAGTGCGCCGGCTTGCAGACGGATCTGGATCCCCGCTTCCAGCAAGGGTGGGTAGTTCGGTGAAGCAAACGCATTAAAGCCATCGGCATCGGCTTTGGTGGCCCGGTTGCCACGAAACAGCTGATTGTTAAAAAACAGCGATACTTCGTGGATAGGGTATTCCGCTGCCAGATAGAGCGCATTCAGCAAGTTGACCTGACCATCGCTGCGCAGTTGTGCTAATGGGATTTGCGAGCCGGTAACAATGACCGGTTTTGCCAGGTTTTCCAGCAAAAAAGACAAAGCCGATGCGGTATAAGCCATGGTATCGGTGCCATGCAGTACCACAAAGCCATCATAATCCTGATAATTGCGCTGAATATCTTTGGCGATTTGCAGCCAGTGCGCCGGTGTCATGTTGGAGGAGTCGATCAGTTCTGCGTATTCATGAATACTAAACTCAGGCATCTCGGCACGAAAAAACTCCGGCATGCCTTGCACCGTTTGGGTTAAAAAACCGGGTGCTGGTACAAAGCCTTGCGCTGATTTTTGCATCCCAATGGTGCCGCCGGTGTAAGCGACGTAAATTCGTTTTTTATTCATGGTTGGCCTTAAAAAAATGCCCGGCACAGGCCGGGCATTGTAGCGAACAAACGGTTTGGTGTCAGTCGATTTGACACAGCAGGCAGAAAGCATAAAGCCCCTGCGGATCATTGAAGTTGCTTAAGGTAACAAAATCATGCCGCAGCTGTTGGGTTAAGCGGCCAAGCGCCTGACGCTCCGGGCTGATGGCAGACTGAGGCAGCCAGCCCTGATTGGCTGCACCGCCAAAGAGATCAATCACCATTTGCTCAAACGGAGATAACTCATGACCAATCACTTTGACGTCGTAATGGCTTAAACCAGCCCGCTCTGCAGCTGCCGCGATGGCATCTTCAAAACTACCCAGCTTATCGACCAGGCCATAGTCTAAGGCACGTTGGCCGGTAAATACCCGGCCCTGGGCTACTTTATCAACGGCTTCAATGCTCATGCCACGGTGCTTGCCCACCATGCTGAGGAATTCTTTGTAACCACGCTCAACCAGCAGTTGGAAAATATCTTTTTCGCGTGGTTGCAAGCCTTTATAGAATGGCAAGCCAGAGCTAAAGCCAGAAAGCTCAGTGGTACCCACCCCATCAACATTCACACCCAATGCACTGAAGCTGTCTTCCAGGCTATGGAACAAACCAAAGATACCAATGGAGCCGGTGATGGTGGTGGGGGATGCCCAAATTTCTGTGGCAGGCGCCGCAATCCAGTAACCACCGGAAGCAGCAACTGCACCCATCGAGGCAATGACCGGCTTGCCAGCATCACGCAGAGCCTGCACTTCACGGCCAATGATTTCAGAGGCAAAGGCACTGCCGCCACCGCTATCAATACGCAGCACCACTGCTTTGACTTTATCGTCATTCCGGGCCCGGCGCAGCATGGCTGCCGTGCTGTCACCGCCGATGGTTCCGGCCTTAGCACTGCCATCAATGATCATGCCGCGGGCTACGATCACGGCAACCTTGTCTGTCAATGGGTTATCGATCTGGCGGTTTGGCACCACCATGTCGCGGTAATCATCAAAGGTCACATGATTGTAGGTTTGGTTGTCGTTTTGACCTACCAGCTCAATCATTTTTTGGCGGAATTCTTGCTGGGTGGTCAGTTGATCAACCAGGCCAAGTGCCAACGCGACCTGAGCCAGATCACCATCATGCTGCTGTAGCAGTTGGTATAATCCGTCACGGGTTTCTATGAAGCTATCCGCCGTTAAACCACGACGTTCTGCCACCATGCTTTTGTAGCTGTCCCACAAATCATTGAGCCAGAACAGGCTGTCTTGTTTGGCCTCTTCCGACATATCGTCACGGATAAAAGGCTCAACGGCGGACTTATAAGTGCCCACCCGAAATACATGAGTGTTTACTTTTAACTTTTCCAGCGCGCTTTTGTAAAACATCGGGAAGCTACCATAGCCTTCCAGCAGCACTGCGCCCATAGGGTCCAGGTGCACTTCGTTGGCAAGGCTGGCCAGGAAATACTGATTCTGACCGAAGTAAGCACCTCGGGCGTAGATGTGCTTGCCAGCAGCTTTGAAACTTTCCAGCTCTTCGGCGATGGCTTGCAGCTTATCCAAAGAAGCACGGCCAAGACCGGACAGATCCAGCACCAGGGCTTGAATTCGATCATCTTTGCTAGCCTGCTGGATCACGCGCAGTACATCAGAAACCAAAATTTCGTTCGGATCGGACTGGCCGCCAATACTTTCATTGATGATGGTAGCGAAGGGATCAACAAAGCGCTTTTCTTCTACCAGATCGCCATTTAAATTCAGCACCAGTGCCGAGGTAGGGGGCACCTGCACTTTATCCTTACCACTGAACATACTGATCAGCACGACCAATACAATCAGAATAAACAGGGTGTTTAAAATAATGGAACGAAATACTTTATAACCACGCCAGATGCCTCCAAAGAAGCGGCGTACTATTCCGGGGTTGGCTGCAGACATACAAATTCCTAAACAACATGAAAGAAAGAGCTTGGTGATACTATGCTAGCGAATTTAACGATGAAAGATAACTGCAATTTGTAAGCAAATGTACATATTGCGTATCCGGGGTAAAACAGCTACCCTCTAACGGACAAGTTAACAGGTATGACCAGAGAGGGCGATGTGGCTTACCAACATTTAATGCAGCCTTTGGATTTGGGCTTTACTCAACTGCGCAACCGCGTCGTGATGGGCTCAATGCACACCGGCTTAGAAGAAGAAAAAAACGGTTTTAGTAAATTGGCAGCCTTTTATGCCGAACGGGCAAAAGGTGGTGTCGGCTTAATTATTACCGGTGGTATCAGCCCGAACTTTCGCGGCAATTTAGTACCTTTTGGCAGTCAGCTCAGTTTTGGCTGGCAGGTGAAGAAGCACACTCAGGTGACAGAGGCGGTGCATGCCGAGGGGGCGAAAATCTGTTTGCAATTGCTGCACGCCGGCCGTTATGGTTACCATCCGTTTAATGTAGCCCCGAGCAAAATCAAATCCCCGATCACGCCGTTTACCCCGAGCGAGATGTCGAAGCGGCAAATTAACAACACCATCAAGGATTTTGCCAAAGCCGCGGAGCTTGCCAAAAAAGCCGGCTATGATGGGGTTGAAATCATGGGATCGGAAGGGTACCTGATCAATCAGTTTATTTGTCAGCGCACCAACCAGCGCAAAGACGACTGGGGCGGTGACTTTGCCAATCGCATTCGTTTCCCGCTGGAAACCATCAAGGCGGTACGTCAGCGCTGTGGTGACGATTTTATTATCGTGTATCGTTTATCGATGCTGGATCTGGTGGAGGATGGCAACAGCTACGAGGAAGTCGTGGAGCTGGCCAAGGCGGTAGCAGAAGCCGGGGTCACCATCATCAATACCGGTATCGGCTGGCACGAAGCGCGTATTCCCACCATCACCACCCGGGTGCCGCGCGCTGCTTTCAGCTGGATCACTGAGCGGGTCCGTAAGGAAATCACGATTCCGGTGATGGCCACGAATCGCATTAATACGCCGCAAGTGGCCGAAGACATCCTGGCGCATGGTCAGGCGGATATGGTTTGTATGGCGCGGCCTTTTTTAGCTGATGCTGATTTTGTCAATAAAGCAGCCGCCAACAAAGCCGACGAAATCAATACCTGCATTGCCTGCAATCAGGCGTGCCTTGATCACGTGTTTCAGAAAAAACGCGCCAGCTGTTTGGTGAACCCGCGTGCTTGTTACGAAACCGAGTTGAATTTTGAGCCGGCGGCAGAGCCGAAAAAGCTGGCCGTGGTCGGTGCCGGTCCGGCTGGCCTTGCCTTTAGTGTCTATGCTGCACAGCGCGGTCATCAGGTGACTTTGTTTGATAAATCGCACCAGATTGGCGGCCAGTTTAACTACGCCAAACAAATTCCGGGCAAAGAAGAGTTTTACGAAACGTTGCGTTATTTTGGCCGCATGCTGGAACTGCATCACATCGAGCTGCGCTTAAACAGTGAGCAAAGTGTGGAGTCCCTGCAGCAGGGCGGTTTCGATGAGGTGATCCTGGCGACAGGCATTGTGCCAAGACCGGTTGATATTGACGGCATTGATCATCCCATGGTGCTGAGCTATCTGGATGTGCTACGCGATCACAAAGCCGTTGGCAAAAACGTCGCCATCATTGGCGCCGGTGGCATTGGCTTTGATGTGGCTGAATACCTGACCGAAAACAACTCATTGACCTTGCAACCGGATGCCTGGCTCAAAGAGTGGGGCGTGGATAAAGCCTATCAGGCTCGGGGAGCTTTGCTGCCGGAACATCGGCCAGAGCCTGCTGCGCGTAAAATTTACCTGCTACAGCGTAAAACCAGCAAAGTCGGCGCTGGTCTTGGCAAAACGTCTGGTTGGGCGCACCGTGCTTCGCTTAAAAGCAAAGGCGTGGAAAGCATTGCTGGTGTGCAATACCGTAAAGTCGATGATCACGGCCTTTGGATTGAAATTGCCGGTGAAGAGCGCTGCCTGCAGGTAGATAATGTGATTATCTGTGCGGGGCAAATGCCACTGCGTGCTTTGCAAGCAGGACTGGAGGCAACCGGCGTCCCGGTGCACTTAATTGGTGGTGCGGATGTGGCGGCGGAACTGGATGCCAAACGTGCTATTCGTCAGGGGGCCGAACTGGCCGCCCGCATTTAAAGCCTTGCCGTCGTGCCTTGCTGTCTGTTGTGGCAGCAAGGCATACATCATGTTGTTTCTACTTTTGTTTCTTCCTTACCTTGTTGCCGGCCATAAGCTTTGCTAGCCTGAAGTAGTCTGGTAGTGCAACCACGCTCACTTTTGGTGCGTTTGTCAGTCGTGCGCTGCTGTATTTTGGTGCAGTTGTCATGCTGTTGACATACAGGCGGCCTACATTACCGCATACGTATGCAGTGCAGGCGTTTATTCGTTAGTGCAGTAGTGCATTGTGGCCTCAGCTTTGCAAAGCCTTAGTTTCTATCAATCGGTCTTTTCTTTTCAAGTCACAGGGAGTTGGTATGTCAGGTGTGTTAACCATGATTTTAGCCGGAGGTGAGGGAACGCGACTGGCGCCACTTACCGGAATTCGTGCCAAGCCAGCCGTTCCTTTTGGTGGCAACTACCGGATCATCGATTTTGTATTGAATAATTTCGTCAACTCGGATTTTCTGCAAATCTTCGTGATCACTCAGTTCAAATCGCATTCTTTGATGAAGCATCTGGGGCGGGCCTGGCGGGTCTCTGGTTTAACCAACCGCTTTATCGATCCAATTCCGGCTCAAATGCAAACCGGCAAGCACTGGTACCTCGGCACAGCCGATGCCATCTATCAGAATCTGCACTTGATCCATGGTCTGGATCCTGAAGAGGTGTGTATTTTTGGTGGCGATCATATTTACAAGATGGATGTACGGCAAATGCTGGACTTTCACCGCCAGAACAATGCCAGCATGACGGTAGCCGCGATACCAGTACCGGTGGCCGATGCGCATCATTTTGGCGTGATTGAAGTGGATGCCAACGGTAAAATGATCGGCTTTGAAGAAAAGCCAACGTCGAACCCGAAAACCATACCTGGCCGGCCGGATTATGTGCTGGCCTCGATGGGCAACTACATCTTTGAAAAGAACTGCCTGGTCGATAGCCTGGAAACCGATGCCAGCAATCCAGAGTCCAGTCACGATTTTGGCAAGGACATTATCCCCAGGCTTTATCCGGGAGGGGATGTGTATGTGTATGATTTTTCCAGCAATGTGATTCGGGGTGAGCAGGAGATATCCCGTGGCTACTGGCGGGATGTGGGTACACTCGACTCTTACTACGAAGCCAATATGGATTTGATTGCGGTGATCCCACCGTTTGACTTGTACAACCGCTACTGGCCACTACGCAGCTATACGCCGCCGATGCCACCGGCCAAGTTTGTGCACGATGAAGCCAACCGCACCGGACAAGCTATCAGCTCCATGGTATCGTCGGGTTGCATCATCAGTGGCTCCATCGTCTATCATTCCATTCTTGGTTACAATGTGCATGTGCACAGCCATGCCTACATTGAAAAGTGTGTGTTGATGGGCAACAACGACATTGGCCGTGGTTGTCGTATCCGCCGTGCCATCATTGATAAAGATGTGAAGATCGCGCCTAATACCGTGATTGGCGAAGACATGAGTCTGGATCGTCAGCGCTTTCATGTGTCGGAGGGAGGTGTCATCGTGATCCCCAAAGGAGCCCGGGTTGGCTTTGACTAAATTTGGCGTGAAAAAGAGAAAGGTTCGTTGAATGCGTATTTTGATGTTATGCAGTGAGTACGAAGGCCTCATTAAAACTGGCGGCCTGGCCGATGCTTGTCGAGGGCTGACCAAAGCCTTGGTCGAGGCCGGTCATCAGGTGCTGGTGCTGCTGCCGAAGTATGGCAGTTTGTATGAGCTAACAACGCATGATTGGCAATCGGTGTATCTGACGCTGGGTGATCGGTCCTTTGGCTGTGCGGTGCGTCATTTGGAAAAAGATGGTGTTGCTGTTGGTTTGATTGAGCATCATGAGTTCTTCCAACGGTTGCGACCTTACGATGATGGTGAGCATGGCTATGCCGATAATCCGCTGCGCTTTGCCTTTTTTTGCAAAGCTGCCCTGACCTGGTGCCGGGAGCAAGGGTTTTGCCCGGACATTATTCATGGTCATGATTGGCAAACGGCTTTAGCCGGTGTCTATTTACGGCAGGAACAGGCACAGGATGACTTTTTTGCCAACAGCCGCTTTGTGTTTACCATTCACAATGGCGCTTACCAGGAAGTGGTGGCTGCCAGCTGGGCCAGTCAGTTGGAGCTGTCAGTCAGTGCAGAGCCGGTCAATCTGTTGCAGCAGGGCATACGTTCGGCGGCAAAACTCAATACGGTGAGTAGGGGGTACCGGGATGAATTGCTCAGTGAGCCTGCCGCCAATGGTTTAGCGACACTCTATCAGCAGCGACAAACTGATTTTAGCGGCATTTTAAATGGCTGTGATTATGGCTTGTGGCATCCGGCTGAGGATCCGCATCTGGTGGCCAACTACGATTGGCCGGATCTCATCGGTAAGGCCGCCTGCAAAACCTGGTTGCGACAGCATCATCAATTGCCTGAGAAGCCCGTGCCGCTGTATGTGGCCGTTAGCCGCATTACTGGCCAAAAAGGGTTCGACTATCTGTTGCCGGCGCTTGAACAATGGCTGCCTACCACCGACTCGCAGGTGCTGATTATGGGCACCGGCGAGCGACATTTCACAGCAGCCTTGTTTGCTTTGGCAGCTCGCTTCAAAGGCCAGATGAGCTTTGTGATGGGCTTTGATGAGGCGATGGCGCATAAAATTGAAGCCGGTGGCGATTTCTTTTTGATGCCGTCCTTGTTTGAGCCTTGTGGTTTGAATCAGATTTACAGTTTGCGCTACGGTACCTTACCCATAGTGCGGGCCACTGGTGGCCTGAAAGATACGGTGGTGCCGTACCCGGAACCAGATTGTACTGGCCTGCATTTTGGGCCGGCAACTGCGGTTGCTCTGGTGCAGGCATTGCAGCAAGCCGATGCACTGTATCAGGACCAACCGGCCTATCTGGCGATGCAACAGCGAGGGATGGCACAGCTGTTCAGCTGGCAGCAGGCGCGTGAGCAGTATGAAGCCCTGTACCGGGCGGCTCTGGCAGAAAACTGAGCAGTCTGCGCGATTCCTCAGCGCTTGAATCGACTTCACTGCAAATTGCAGCAAAAGCCGTAGGCAGCCTGAAAAACTTCTGATAGCCTTGTCTCTATGGATGACATCGCTGTTTTTGATCTGAGAAAAGGTTTGATGATGGATGCGATCACGCTACTGACCACACGACAATCTTGTCCGCGTTTAACAGAACCTGCACCGCAAGGCGAGGCTTTGGAGTTGATCAAGCAGGCTGCATTGCGGGTGCCGGATCATGGTACTTTGCGGCCCTGGCGCTTTTTGATTGTGCAGGGCCGGTCTTCACTGGAGCGATTGGGCGATATTTTTGCCGAAGCGGCAGTAGAAGATGATCCGACCATTTCCAATGATCTGCTGGAGCGGGCCCGGCAGTTGCCGTTACGGGCACCGATGGTGATTGTTTGCATTGCCCGTTGCAACAGCGAGTCGAAAATACCTTTGCACGAGCAAATTCAGTCAGCAGCCTGCTCGGTGATGGCGATGCAGCAAGCGGCTTTTGCTTTAGGCTATGGTGGGATCTGGCGCACCGGCATGTACGCTGAGATGGAATTTGTGAAGCAGTCGCTAGAGCTTGGCGAAGACGATGAAATTGTCGGCTTTTTGTATCTGGGCACACCGGCCTCTGAGGTACGTATCCGAGCAGGGCTGGATCCGGCCGACTTCTTTGCTGAATTTTAAAGCGGTTTAAAAAAAAGCAGCCCCGCCTAAGCGGGGCTGTTTCGTTTGGCCAGGTAACAACAGCTTAGAAATCAGCGTTGCCAGGAGTGCGCGGGAAGGGGATCACATCGCGTACATTGCCCATACCGGTCACGTAGCTGACCAATCGCTCAAAGCCCAAACCAAAGCCTGAATGCGGCACAGTGCCGTAACGGCGCAGATCGCGGTACCAGCCGTAATCGTCTTTGTTCAGGCCCATGGCCTCCAGCCGCTCATCCAGCTTGTCGAGCCGCTCTTCGCGCTGACTGCCGCCAATGATTTCACCAATGCCGGGGGCCAGAATATCCATCGCCGCTACCGTCTTGCCATCTTCGTTCAAGCGCATGTAGAAGGCTTTGATGTCTTTCGGGTAGTTTTGCAAAATAATGGGCGCGCCCACATGCTCTTCGGCCAGGTAGCGCTCGTGCTCGGACTGCAAATCAATGCCCCATTCCACCGGGTAGTTGAAGGTTTTGCCGCAGTTTTGCAGGATCTCTATGGCATCGGTGTAATCCATCCGCACAAAGCTGGAGTCCACCATCTGTTGCAAACGGCTGATGGCGTCTTTATCCACCCGCTCGGCAAAAAAGGCCATGTCATCGGCACGTTCTTCCAACACGGCTTTAAACACGTACTTCAGCATGTCTTCGGCCAGTTGCGCGACATCGGCCAGTTCAGCAAAAGCCACTTCCGGTTCAATCATCCAGAACTCGGCCAGATGGCGGCTGGTATTGGAGTTCTCAGCGCGGAAAGTCGGGCCAAAGGTGTACACCTTGGACAGGGCACAGCAGTAGGTTTCTACGTTCAGCTGGCCGGAAACCGTCAGGAAGGTTTCGCGGTCAAAGAAATCTTTGCTGTAATCTACTTTGCCGGCCTCGGTGCGCGGCAGGTTTTCCAGATCCAGCGTGCTGACCCGGAACATTTCACCAGCGCCTTCGGTATCCGAGCCGGTGATAATTGGGGTGCTGATCCAGTAAAAGCCACGCTGATGAAAGAAACGGTGCACCGCTTGCGCCAGGCAGTTGCGTACCCGGGTCACGGCGCCATGGATGTTGGTGCGTGGCCGCAGATGGGCAAATTCGCGCAGGTATTCCATCGAGTGGCGTTTTGGCGCCATCGGGTAGGTATCCGGGTTTTCCACCCAGCCAATCACGGCTACCGAACTGGCCTGAATTTCAAACTGCTGGCCCTGGCCTTCGGAGCGGGCAATGGTGCCGGTCACTACCACGGAGCAGGCAGTGGTCAGGCGTTTGATTTCGCTCTCGTAATTCGGCAAATCGGCAGGCACCACCGCCTGCACTGCATCAAAGCAGCTGCCATCGTGCACAGCGACAAAAGAAATACCGGCTTTGGAGTCGCGCTTGGTGCGGACCCAGCCTTTAACAGTAACGGTATCGCCCACAGCGTAGCGACCGCTTAATACATCATGAATCACAGCATCGGACATGCTTGAAAGCTCCGTGTAAGTTGGAAACCTGGCGGTTAAACTTGGTCAAATGGTTAAGACGTGTAATGATACTGACGCAGTGACTGAACACAAGTAAAACTTGGGTTTTTACCGGTAAAAGCAGGTGGCTATGACAACCGAGCACGGTGCTTACAAAAATGATCGTCGTCAGGGGCCGGATCTGGTGCGCCAGTTGTTTGCCTGGCTGGCGGTGTTGGCCTGGTTGCTGTTTATCATTGCCTTGTTGCTGGTGCATTTTGCCCGGCCGGAAATGGATACCGGCCTGGTACGTTACTGGGAGATTGAAATCCGCGGTGACTGGCACCCGGTGCTGACCAACTGGTTGCAGGGTATGCTGTATGGCACGGCGTTGCTTAGTGCCATTAGCCTGGTGCTCAACCGGCTGCGTTTGCGTCGAAAAGACGACCGGCTGCATTTTAATCTGGTATTGCTGTTGCTGGCGTCCATTGCGCTGGGGCTTTATCTGCTTCGCCTGTAGCATTCATCGACATTCATTCAGACCCCAACCGCACGACGCATCGACCAGCACAAGCGGCTGATTTGCTCCTCGCTGATAATAAAAGGTGGCATCAGATAAATGAGCCGGTTAAAAGGCCGGATCCAAACCCCATCACCGACAAAATGCTGTTGCAACTTGGCTACATCGACAGCTTGATGCATCTCCAACACACCGATGGCTCCCAGCACCCGCACTTCTTTTACCAAAGGCGAGGCCTGACAGGGGGCTAATTCGGCTTTTAGCTGAGTTTCAATCGCTTTGACCTGGGCTTGCCAGCCACCGGTACGGATCAAACCGATACTGGCATTGGCCACCGCACACGCCAGTGGGTTGGCCATAAAGGTTGGGCCATGCATCAGGCCGCCAGCTTCGCTCTGGCTAACACCAAGCGCGACCTGATCGGTGCACAGGGTAGCGGCCATGGTCATGTAACCACCGGTTAAGGCTTTGCCCAGGCACAGAATATCGGCGGTGATCTTGGCTTTTTCACAGGCAAACAGACTGCCGGTGCGGCCAAAGCCGGTGGCAATTTCATCGGCAATCAGCAGTACTTCAAACTCATCGCACAGGGCTCGACATCCCGCCAGATAGTCGGGGTGATAAAAACGCATGCCGCCATAGCCTTGCACGATGGGCTCCAGGATCAGGGCGGCAATGTGCTGATGGCGCTGCTGCAGCAGTTGTTGCAAGGGCTTTAGGCTCTCTGGCCGGAATTCGCTGTGGTAGGGACTGTCCGGGGCCGGTAGAAAATGATGCTGCGGCAGCAGTTTGCTGAACATGCTGTGCATGCTATCGACCGGATCGCACACTGCCATAGCGGCAAAGGTATCGCCATGGTAGCCCTTACGCAGGCTAATCAGCTCGGTTTTTTGTCTGTGGCCGATGCCCTGCCAGCACTGCAGCGCCATTTTAATGGCTACTTCCACCGCAATTGAGCCGCTGTCGGCCAGAAAGACTTTGTTTAACGCCGGCGGTGTAATGGCCAGCAGCTGTTGGCACAGTGTCACCGCCTGCGGATGGGTAATGCCGCCAAACATCACATGGGCCATCTGGCTAAGCTGGTCGGTGACTGCCTGATCCAGCACCGGGTGGCGGTAGCCATGCACTGCCGACCACCAAGAGGCGGTGCCATCCACCAGACGCTGGCTATTTTCCAGAATCAGCTCACAGCCTTCGGCGGCCACCACCGGATACACCGGCAGTGGATCGATCATCGAGGTGTAGGGGTGCCAGATATGCTGCCGGTCAAAGGCTAAATCAATGCTCATAAAATAACCATCAGTAAAGTTGCGTGTGCAAATCAGATTGACAAGTCAGGGTTGGCGGCTAGACTAGCGAAAAATAACCCGAACCACAATCCAAACAGGGATCCTCATGTCTACAGCCATTCGTCACGACTGGAGCCTAGCCGAAGTCAATGCTCTGTTCGCCTTGCCGTTTAATGATCTGGTGTTTCAGGCCCAAACGGTGCATCGCCAGCATTTTACCCCGAACGAGGTGCAGGTCAGCACCTTGTTATCGATTAAAACCGGTGCCTGCGCCGAAGACTGCAAGTACTGCCCGCAAAGCGGCCATTACAACACCGGCCTGGAGCGTGAGCGCCTGCTGGAAGTGGAAAAAGTACTGCGCCAGGCCCAGGCTGCCAAAGAAAAAGGCGCCACCCGCTTTTGTATGGGCGCTGCCTGGAGCAACCCGAAGCAGCGGGATATGCCGTACCTGATTGAAATGGTGCGGGGCGTTAAAGCCATGGGGCTGGAAACCTGCATGACGCTCGGCATGATTGACCCCGAGCAGGCGCAAAGCCTGGCTTCTGCCGGCCTGGATTACTACAACCACAACCTGGATACCTCACCGGAATTTTACGGTGAAATCATTACCACTCGCACTTATCAGGATCGGCTGGATACGCTGCAGCATGTGCGCGATGCCGGCATGAAGGTCTGCTGTGGCGGTATTCTTGGCATGGGCGAGTCGGCCAATGATCGCTCGGCCTTGCTGATGCAGCTGGCTAATTTACCGGAGCATCCGGAGAGTGTGCCGATCAATATGTTGGTGAAAGTGCAGGGCACACCGCTGGAGAATGTTGAGGATATGGATGCTTTTGAGTTTATCCGCGCCATTGCCGTGGCCCGCATTATGATGCCAGCCAGCCATGTGCGGTTATCCGCTGGTCGCAGCCGGATGAACGAGCAAATGCAGGCGCTGTGCTTTATGGCCGGTGCCAACTCGATTTTCTACGGCGATAAGCTGCTCACCACCGACAACCCGGAAGCCGATGCCGATATGCAATTGTTTGCCAAGCTTGGCATTCGGCCGGAGCAGCGTCAGGATGTGTCGGACGAAGCCCATGCCCTGGCACTGGCCGATGCCATCAAAGAACAGCAGCAGACGCCGCTGTATCACGCTGCCGGTTAATACCGATGGACCTGGCCAGCATGCAGCAGGCGCTTAGTGAGCGCCGGCAGCAGCAATTGCACCGTAACCAGTTCGCCATGCAACCATTGCCGGATGGCATGGTGCGGGTGCAGGGCAAAGACTATCTGAACTTTTCCGGCAACGATTACCTGGGGCTGGCACAGGATCCTGCCGTACTGGCGGCACTGACCGAAGGAGCCGCTCGCTTTGGGCTTGGCAGTAGCGGCTCGCCTTTGGTGACCGGGCATCACTATGCACATCAGGCGCTTAGCGACGCACTCTGCGACTGGCTGGGCTTTGATGAGGTGCTGCTGTTCAGCTCTGGTTTTGCCGCCAATCAGACGATGCTGCAGACCCTGGCAGCGCAAGATGAGCGCATCCTGCTGGATAAGTTAAGCCATGCCTCGCTGATTGATGCGGCCAAACATCATGCCGGGGGGTTTAAGCGTTTCTTGCACAATGATCTGACGTCGTTACATCAGCTGCTGATCCAACAGGCTACCGGTAAATCGGTGGTGGTGACGGAAGGGGTCTTCAGCATGGATGGGGACAGCCCCGATCTGGCAGGCATGGCTGCACTCTGTGCGCTCTATCAGGCTCCGTTGCTGCTGGATGATGCGCATGGCCTGGGAGTGTGTGGTAACGAAGGCCGGGGCAGCTGGCAGCAACAGGGACTGGCACCGGCTCAGTTGCAGGCCCTGATGGCGAATTTTGGCAAAGCCCTGGGCGGCTCGGGTGGCTTTATTGCCGCCTCTGCCACTGTGATTGATTACCTGCGCCAGTTCGGTCGCCATTACATCTACAGCACGGCGTTATCGCCGGCGCTCTGCTGGGCGCAGCAGAAAGCGGTGCAACTGTGCCGGCAGGATGACTGGCGGCGTGAGCGCTTGCAGCAGCATCTTGGCCTGTTTCAGCAGTTGGCACAAGCAGCCGGTTTGCCCTTAGTGGCTTCCGGCTCGGCCATTCAGCCGGTACTGGTAGGTGATGCCGGTCGCTGTCTGGCGCTCAGTCAGGCTCTGAAAGAGAAGGGCATCTGGTTAACGGCCATCCGGCCGCCAACCGTCGCTGCCGGCAAAGCCCGGCTTCGAATTACTTTAAGCGCGGCCCATCAGCCAGAGCATATCCGTACCCTGGTGGCTGCATTGCAGGAGCTGTTTTGATGTCTGTTCAGGCGCAAGCCATTGCCCGTCATTTTGGCAAAGCCTGCCAAAGCTACAGTAACGCGGCCCGTTTGCAGCGCTTAACTGGTTATGCGTTACTTGATGCATTGCCGACTTCCTCCCAAGGCTGCCTGCTGGATCTTGGCTGTGGCCCGGCCTGGCTGCACCCGGAGCTGGTTCAGCGCTGCCAGCAGCTGCTGGCGGTTGATTTAAGTGCCGGCATGCTGCAACAGGCACAGCAGCTGGCGCTGGCGAAGGAATACATTCAGGCCGATGCCGCGGCTTTACCGCTGGCAGCGGCCTCGGTGCAAAAGGTCATCTCCAATTTAATGCTGCAGTGGTGCCCCAAGCCATCCAAAGTTGCAGCAGAGCTTGAACGCGTGCTGCAAAGCGGCGGTATGGTTTTGCTGAGTACCTTGCTGCAGGGCACTCTGGCTGAGTTACGTCAGGCCTTTTTGGCACTGGAGCTGACGCCACACGTCAATCAGTTTCTGACAGCCGATGCGCTGCTGCTGGCGATGCAGCAGGGGGCACCTACCATGGACTGGCAATTGCAAATAGAAACCGTGCAACTTAGCTATCCGGATGTGCTGGCACTTGGCCGGGAGCTGAAATCTCTGGGAGCCAACTATGTGCCGGATAAAACCCGCAAAGGCCTGGCCGGGCGCAGCTACTGGCAGCAGTTGCAGCAGGCCTACCCAAAAGGGGCTGGCACTACGCAAACAGAGCCGTTAGAAAACGGCGCTGCAGAGACAGCAGAGTCAATCATAGCCAGCTATCAGGTGGCTTATCTGACCGGAGTTAAGCGCTGATGGCCAGTTTCTTTGTCACCGGCACCGACACCGATGCTGGCAAAACTTATGTCAGCACTGCTTTATTGCAGGGCTTAAACCAGGCTGGTTTTAGCGCCATTGGTGCCAAACCCATTGCTGCCGGGGTGGATGCCAGTGGTAAAAACCCGGATGCGCTGGCCCTGCAACAAGCCAGCTCGGTGCTACTGGATTATGCGGCCATCAATCCGATCTTGCTGCAAGCGGCGGTGGCACCGCATCTTGCTGCTGCAATCGAACAGCAGCCATTGGATGAAACAGTGCTTAGCCAGCAGCTTAGTGCCTTACAGCAGCAAGCTGATCTGGTGCTGGTAGAGGGGGCTGGGGGCTGGCTATTGCCATTATCGGATAGGCGTTACCTGGCCGATTGGGTGATAGATCAGCAATTACCAGTGCTGTTGGTGGTGGGGATGAAACTGGGCTGTTTGAATCATGCCATGCTAACGGTGCGCGAAATCGAGCGTTCAGGTCTGCGGCTACTCGGCTGGGTAGCCAATTGCGTCGATCCGGCGATGCAACTGCAACAGGAGAATATTGCCGATTTGCAGCAGCGCATCCCGGCACCTTGTTTGGGCGTGCTGCCATATCAGCCAGCAGGCACCAGTCAAGCGCAGCAACAGGCTCTGGCTAAAGCCCTGTTGGCGCAGCTAAAGCCCGGTTAAAGCAGTAACGCGGACAGATCGCTGCCAGCACCAAGGGCGGTTTTGTTGCCCGCTAAAAATTGGTAAGCACCCGGTTCACCCAATACCGTGAGCTGATTGCCCTGACGCAACAAAGCACTGCCTTCCGGTAAGGCAATGATCGGCATCTCAGGCTCTAACACCATAAACTCTGCCAGGCGCATATCGCGGGTTTCACCATGAAAATCGGCTGGGTGCTGATCGGTGTAATGCGGATTGAGCTGAAATGGCAATAAGCCAAGCGCTTCAAACGACTCCGGCTGCACAATGGGCATATCGTTGGTGGTACGAATGCTCAAGCCAGTGAGGTTAGCCCCGGCGCTCCAGCCAATGTAGGGCAGTCCTTCGGTTACGCGTTTTTTGATTAAGTCCAGTAAATTCAGCTGCTGCAGCCGTTGCAGCAAGGCAAAGGTATTGCCGCCTCCTACCAGAATCGCCTCAGCTTGCTCGATGGCGTTGGCCGGGTTGTCAAACCGATGCAGGCTATCAATCGCAATACCCAGCGGTGCCAGTGCTTCAACGACTTTGGCCTGATAGGCATCAAAGTCGATGCTCACCCCGGCATAAGGCACAAACAGCAAACGCGAACAGCTGCTAAGATGTTGCTTAATCCAGGGCAGGTAAGTCACCAGGTAATCGCTGTTATTCACTTTGGAACTGCTCAGGGCTAAAAGCTGCATTATTGTCTCAATATCCGAAAAAGCTTGTGGAAAGGCCCACAGTCTAAGCAAGCTACGTGCAGCTGACAACTCTTTGTCAGAAACTGATTTGTCATTAAAAGAAAATTTTTCCTGTCAGGTTAATTTACATACAACTTTGCAGCGGAAATTTTATTGACTTTAAAACAGCTATTTATTGTTAAGGGCATAATTCTTGCTGAATTCGAAATTCAACTACTGACTGTGAGGAAAAAAAAATGGCTGGTGGATGGTTACTAATTATTTTTGCCGTAGCGCTTTATGTGCTTTGTTACAAGATGAATAGTAAAGTAATGAAGTATGAATTTGAAAATCGCACCAGTGGAGGTGTGGTTGAATTTGCTACTTTCGAAGAGTCCATTTCTCATGAGCGAAGAAAGCGAGTAGCTCGTCTTCTGTTCAGTGTGGCTACTTTTCTACTGTTAATCGGTATATTAATTGTTGCCTAGCATAATTATCGATTGCTAAAACCTATAAAGAGACCCCGCGGCAGCCGGTTGTGTTGTTGGATACTACATCGGCTGACAACTTTGCTTACACTCTTTCAGAGCGCTTTTCATCGCGTATTCATTGAAAATTCAGCCGGCAGCCCTATATTAGTGGCAGTATTGATTTTAAATGAGGTTTCACCATGAAAAGAGTGCTGTTGTTTTTAGCAACCAACCTGGCAGTGCTGGTGGTGCTGAGTATTGCACTGAGTGTTATTTTTACCTTTTTCGGCATTGATCGTGGCAGCATTGGTGGCTTATTGGTATTTGCCGCTATTTTTGGTTTTGGTGGCTCCTTTATCTCGCTGGCGATGTCCAAATGGATGGCCAAGCGCTCTACTGGCGCTGTGGTGATCCAGCAACCGCGCAATGCCACTGAAAAGTGGCTGGTGGATACAGTAGCCCGCCAGGCCCGTAAAGCTGGTATTGGTATGCCGGAAGTAGCGATTTACGACTCGCCGGAGATGAATGCGTTTGCCACCGGCATGAAGCGCAACGACGCTCTGGTGGCGGTGTCCACCGGCTTACTGCGCAATATGCGTGAAGACGAAGTGGAAGCCGTATTGGCGCACGAGGTATCCCACATTGCCAACGGCGATATGGTCACGCTGACGCTGATCCAGGGGGTGGTGAATACCTTTGTGATTTTCCTGGCGCGTTTGATTGCCGGTGCCATCCGCCAAAACAACCAGCAGCTGGGGACCTTTGCCTATTTTGGTATCGTGATTGCGCTGGAAATGCTGTTTGGTGTGCTGGCCAGCATCATCGTAATGTGGTTCTCGCGTCAGCGTGAATACCGTGCCGACGCCGGTGCCGCCCGCTTAGAAGGCGCCAATAAGATGGTCGCTGCGCTAAAGCGCCTGCAGCACAACCACGAAAGCCGGTTAGAGGGCAGCATGGCTGCTTTCGGTATTGCCGGCGGCGGCAAGAAGTCTGAACTTTTTATGTCGCACCCACCGTTGGAAAAGCGCATCGCTGCGCTGCAAAACACCCGCGAGTTTTAAACCAGCAAATCTCAAACAAACCCCCAAAAACCGGCTCCGCAAGGGCCGGTTTTTTTCCTTTCAGTTAACAGCTTCTGTGGTTAACAACGGTGGGAAAGTATCGGGCAATTTGTCGGCACAAAACTTTAAGCATGCTAACTCGGTTTACTTATTGATGGAGTGCTTTTGCTATGAGTGTAACTCTTGAGCAGGTAATTGAAGTTACCAAAGAACTTTCCGCTAATGATAGAGCCTTGCTGGCTCATTGTTTGATATCAAGCCTTGAAAAAACGCAGGATGACGATGTTGATGCTGCATGGAGCCTGGTAGCGGAGCAGCGCCTGGATGAACTTGAAACTGGCAAGGTTCAGGGCATTTCCTGGGATGAAATAAAAACTAAGCTTAAATAAGACTATGGCGGAGTTGATATTCCACCCATCAGTCTTGTTGGAAGTGCCAGTAGCCTATACTTGGTACGAAGAGCAAAAATACTCCCCGCTTTGTGCTCACAAAGTTTCCTTATGCAGTAGTGTACAAACCTGATATAAACACATTGTTGCTACCTTCTAAGATTGGTTCTCTGTATCAGTACAAGCTGATTAAGGTACCCTCAGTCGAGCAAGTTGATATCGACAACCACCCGCTTTAAGCTGATCTTGTCAGCGGCAACATCACAGAAGGAATCCATTATCGCATGAAAACAATCGGACTCATCGGCGGTATGAGCTGGGAAAGCACCTTAGGTTACTACCGGGCAATCAACCTTGGAATAAAACAAGCACTGGGCGGGCTGCACTCGGCCAGCATCGTGTTACACAGTGTGGATTTTGAACCGATTGAAAAGCTGCAGCATCAGGGCGACTGGGACGGTACTGCTGAGATCCTGGTTAAAGCGGCCAAAAGTGTCGAAGCTGGCGGTGCTGACTTTGTGCTGATTTGCACCAACACCATGCACAAAGTTGCGGCGCAAATCGAGCAGAGTATCCGCATTCCACTGCTGCACATAGCCGATGCCACGGCGGACGTGCTGGTTCGGGATGGCGTGAGAAAAGTGGGGTTGTTAGGTACCGCTTTTACCATGGAGCAGGCTTTTACAAAGAACGTTTGGCCGAACCGCATGGCATTGAGGTGTTGGTACCCAATGCAGCGGACAGACAATTGGTGCATCGTATTATCTACCAGGAACTGTGCCAGGGGCAGATCAAGTCAGAGTCCCGGCAAGCCTATTTGCGTATCGTAAAAGCCTTATCGGACGCTGGTGCCGAAGCGGTTATTCTAGGTTGTACCGAAATTGGCATGCTGATCAAGCAGCAAGATACCGAAGTGCCGCTGTACGATACCACCGCCATCCATGCAGCCAAAGCGGTGGAGTGGGCGCTGCAATAACAACGACAAAGGAATGGAACTGGATGCTGCGAAAAATGATCTGGGCCTTGCTGTCAGCTTGTAAGCTGTGATTATTTTCATGCTAGAGTGATACAAACCTCTGATGTGAGTGTGTTATGACACCAACAAAGCTGGCTCCAAAACGTGAGATCTTCGGCTGGGCGATGTTTGATTTCGCCAATCAGGCCTATACCTTACTGATCATCACCGTGATTTACGGTGATCTCTTTACCCGCATTGTGGTGGGGGACAGCCCGGACTACCGTACCGGCAACTTGTTGTGGAGCCTGTCGCTGGCCATCAGCTATTTGCTGGTGGTGGTGGCCAACCCGGTTTGTGGTGCGGTGATGGATTACTCGGCCAGTCGTAAGCGCTTTTTGTTTGCCAGTTATCTGCTGACCGTTGGTGCAACGGCGCTGCTGTACCTGGTGGAGCCTGGCTGGATTGTACCGGCCATGCTGCTGATCATTGTGTCAAACTTTGCCTACGCCATTGGCGAGGGCTTTATTGCCAGCTTTTTAACTGATCTTGGACCACGTAAGGCGCTTGGCTGGATCTCGGGCCTGGGTTGGAGCTTAGGCTATATTGGTGGCCTGATAGCAACCGCCTTTACGCTGTACTTTCTGGGCGAAGTCTCGCTGGAAAACTACGACACCATTCGCTATGTCGGGCCCTTTGCCGCTGCGTTTTTCTTGCTGGCTGCCATTCCTACCTTTGTATTTGTGCGCGAGCACGGCACCAAACGCACCTTACCGGCCGGGCAGACCTTGCTTAAAGCCGGGCTGGCACGCCTGAAGCTAACCTGGCAGCACCTGCCGCAATTTCGCGATCTGCGTATTTTGCTGATTTCGGTGTTCTTTGCCATGGCTGGCATTTACATCATCATCGCCTTTTCGTTTATCTATGGTGCTCAGGTAATTGGCTGGGATGAACAGGTGCGGGTACTGATGTTTGTCACGGTGCAGATCACCGCTGCATTAGGCGCTGTTGGCTTTGGCTTTTTACAAAGTGCCATCGGGGCCCGCACTACTTATATTCTTACCTTGCTGCTGTGGTTGCTGGCAATTTTGGCCATTTGGCAAACACCAGGCCTGACTGCACTTAGCCATGCCTGGCTCGGCGTGAACTGGCAGGCGCAGTATGTGTTTTTGTTTGCCGGTGTGTTGGCCGGGGCCAGCTTAGGGGCTTCGCAATCGGCGGCCCGGGCTTTGGTTGGGGTACTGACGCCGAATGTGAAATCAGCCGAGTTCTTTGGCTTTTGGAGCATGACCACCAAACTGGCTGCGGTGTTTGGCATGGTGGGACTTGGAGTGATGCAGTGGGCCTTTGGCCTGGCCGATGCCATTATCTTTTGTCTGCTGCTGTTTGCACTGGCAATCATAGCGGTGCTGCCGCTGAATGAAAGCCGGGGCAGTGCGGTGGCTGAAGCCTGGCAGGATCAGGTGGAATAACCACTTAGCGCACGAAAAAGCGGCCCGAAGGCCGCTGCTACACACTATGCACGGGTGCAGTGCTGCTGTTACTGCGCCTGATACAGCTTGACCCACTCCGTTAACAGCCGCACCCCATGGCCGGTGCTGCCTTCCGGGTGAATGCCAGTGGCGCTGTTGACAAAAGCTTCTCCTGCCATATCAATGTGCACCCAGGGCGTATCGCCGGCAAAATGCTGCAGGAAGATGGCCCCGGCCTGAGCACCTGGCGAGCCGGTGTTGATGCGATCAGCAATACGGCTGCGCACGATGCCATCGTAACCCTCCAGCGGCAGTGGCCAAACCCGCTCCTGCACTAAGTCACCAGCTTCGCGCATCGTTTGCTCAATGTCACTGTGCTGGGTAAAGATAGCGGAATACGCATTGCCGAGTGCACCGACTTTAGCGCCGGTCAGGGTAGCGATATCAGCAATGGCTCGGGCATTTAAGTGCTCGCGGGCATACCAGATCCCATCGGCCAGGATCAGGCGACCTTCCGCATCGGTGTTACCTACTTCAATGGTGCTACCATCACCGGCAGTGACTACATCCCCCGGCAAGGTGGCATCGCCAGAGATCATATTGATTGAGAGCGGTACCACGCCAACTACATGCACCGGCGCTTTTTGTCCGGCCAATGCCTTGATGGCACCCACCACAGCGGCGCCACCGGCTTTGTCGGTATGCATCCGTAAAATAGAAGCGGCCTGAGTTTTTAAGTTGTAACCACCGGTATCAAAGCTGTTGCCTTTTCCCACCAAAGCAATCGGTTGCTCATCCTGATTGCCGCGCCAGCGCGCTACCAGCAGGTGGGCTTTCATATGGCTGCCTTGGCTTACACTGTACAAAGAACCCATACCCAGTGCTTTTACTTGCTCCGGGCCCAAAATAGTTACTTCCACCCCCAGCGGCTCCAGCACCTGCTGCGCGTATCGGGCAAAGGCCTCCGGGTAACCATCGCTGCCAGGTAAGTTGGTCAGCTCACGGGCGGTAAAGACTCCCTGGGCCAGAGCCTGCTTTTGCTCAAATTGAACACGCGCATCGGTAGCCAGTGCGACCTGCCAGCTGTAGCGCTGGGCCGGGCGCGCATCGGGCTGGCTTTTGTAGCGATCGAAGCGGTAGTTACGCAGCTCAACGCCATGGGCAAGGGCGGCGCTGATGCGGTGATTGTCGGTGGCATTGGCAATCAGCTGGCTGTGCACATGCACGGTCTCTGCTTTGGTGCCATTGACCCAGCCGCTCAAGCTGGCGCCCATTTCTTCGGCTTTGGCCCGGGTCAGCTCTGCCGGGTTACCGACACCTAACAGCAGCACGCGGCCATAATTCAGACCGACAGGTGCAACAATCTCCAGCTGTGAGCCGGCTTTGCCGGTAAAAGCAGCCACACTGATGGCGCGATTGATGTGATTACGACTGGCACGATCCCAACCAGATAACCGCAGTTCGCCGCTGTCTTCCGGTACCAATACCACCAGCAAGTCAGCTTGCTGCATCGACTCGGTGACATTAAATTGGGTATGGATGTAAGGGGTTGGCGTAGCTGCCGATACGGCAGGGCTAAGCAAGGTGCTGCCAGCTAAAATAGCGCCAATACTAAGCGCAAGCAGAGTTTTCATAAGGATCCTCGTTGTTGTTGTGAAGCTATGTTCTTGTTTTCTGAAACCTATTATCGGGACTTTTCAGGGCATTGCAAGCGCAGTGGCTGATCACTGAAAATCCAGTCTACGCCACGGTTGACCTCACGGTTCAGAATGTCGGGGTGATTCACCTGGCCGGTGCCGGTTTGTTTTCCAGCCGCTTTTAACTGTTGCAGAATAGCGGGCGAGAGTAAGGCAAAAGAACCGGCCACAGCGCCGTGCCCGAGTGTCAGATTTTGCTGCACGATGTGCTGGGTGTTGGTCAGAGCGACATCAACCAGCGCACTGGGTGGTAAAAACCGAAAGCCTTCCAGATGATCCGGCTCCAGGCTCATTAAATGGAAATCTTTATCCGGTTCAAGCTCTCGCAGCAAAGGTTTCAGTTGGCCAGGCAGTTGCGGTCGTTGTCGCCAAGAATCTTTAATCTCGATCATCAGATGCAACTGCTTACCATAGCGCTCAATCACCTCGTGCAGATGGGGAATGGCGGGCAGGGCGCGGCGCAAATCGGCAAAACGGGTCTCGGCAATCACCAGATCCGGTCGGTTGAATAAACGACCACAGGCCGGATCATGATGCACCACCGGCTCACCGTCCCGGGTCAACCGGATATCCAGCTCGATGCCCCAGACACCATGCAACAGACACCGCTCAAAGGCTGGCAGGGTGTTTTCGAGAATAGTATCCGGCTGATGCGGGTCAACACTGTGGTAGGCCCCCCGATGAGCAACCAGCTTGACCCCGCTGGGATCCACTCCGGGCCGACAATGCGGGCTTAGACGCCACAATTGGTTGGCCAGGCTGTTCAGGTAATCTGTCCAATCGACCACTCGATTCTTCCTATCTTGAACCAGCTTCTTGCTTTTACTGTAAAATCATAGCAGTTAGATGATCACTGCACTACTATTAAGGCTTTCAGATGAAAAGGATGGGGAGGAATTCGATGTTGGCTGTCTCTGCTTGGCATAAGCCGCTGTTGCACGTTATCTGGACTTGTTTTCTGGCCGTGCTGTTGAGCACGCTGGTGCAAACCCAATTCAATTTGCTGGCTTTGCAGCAATTGGGAGTAACGATCCCGTTTAGTGAGCGACTGGCGACCAGCCTGCACGATGTGCGCCACTTTGCCCCTGTTTATGCCGCCATCTTTAGTTGCAGTTATCTGGTATCGCAAGGTATCGCACTCTGGCTAAGTCGCTGGGTTGCTGGCCGCTGGCAGCCAGCTTTGTTTGCCTTGGCAGCGGCCAGCGGCCTGTGGTGTACCTTGATGCTGGTGAATGCGCTGGCACCGATGCCAACCTTGATTGCTGCCAGCCGCAGCCTGATGGGATTGCTGAGCTTGTTGTTGATTGCGGCTCTGGCCGGTGCTATTTTTGCCAGAGCGTTACAACCTTTGCCGTCAGCCAGGCCCCAAAGGGCCCTTGATGCCAGTGCGCTTGTTGTGTTGCTGCCGCTGCTCTTGTCTGCTGGTCTGGTCAGCCCGCCAGCGATGGCTACAAAAAGTGAGTATCGGGTGGAAACTCTGGTCAAGGGGCTGGAGCATCCCTGGTCAGTGGCCTTTTTATCCGGTGGTGCCATGCTGGTGACTGAGCGCCCCGGACGGCTGCGTTTAATTCATATTGATGGAAGGCTGGAGCCAGAACCCATTGCCGGGCTTCCTGCGGTGTTTGCCTCCGGCCAGGCGGGTTTGTTTGATGTGCTACCAGCTCCTGATTTTGCGCAAAGTCAGCGGATATTTCTCAGCTATGCCTGTGGTCGGATGCGGGCGAACCATACCTGTCTGGCAAGTGCCCGCCTGGATTTAAGCCAGCTTGAGTTAACTGACGTGACCGAAATCTTTCGTACTTATCCGGCTAAAACCGGCAATGCCCATTACGGTGGCCGGCTGGCATTTCTTGATGATGGCAGCCTGGCTCTAAGTCTCGGCGATGGTTTTGATTACCGCGAAGAAGCACAGCGGCTGAGCAGTCATCTTGGCAGCATTGTGCGGCTGTGGCCGGATGGCTCAGTGCCCGAGGATAACCCTTTTGTCGGTCAGCCTGGTGCTTTAGCAGAAATCTACAGTTATGGTCATCGCAATGTGCAGGGGCTGGTGTATGATAGCGCCACTAAGCAGCTGCTTAGCCATGAACACGGTCCTAAAGGCGGCGATGAACTCAATCGCATTGAGCCGGGCGTAAATTTTGGCTGGCCAGTGGTGACTCAGGGCATTGATTACACCGGTGCCCGTATCACACCTTTTACGGCTTATCAGGGGATGCAGCCTCCGCTGCTCGACTGGACTCCTTCCATCGCGCCTTCCGGCCTTACTCTGTATCAGGGCGATTTATTTCCCGGCTGGCAAGGCGATCTGCTGGTGGGCGCTCTGGCAGGGCGTCAGCTGCAGCGCGTGCGTTTGACCGGACAGGGTGCAGAAATTGTTGAGGTGCTGTTGGCTGAGCTGGCCGAACGGATCCGGGATGTTCGCACCGGTCCGGACGGTGCCTTGTATGTGTTAACCGATGATGGGCGCGGGCGTTTGCTCAGAGTAACGCCGGCGCTTGATGGAGCAGGAGCAAAAGTGCATTGAAGCCGATAAGCAATGAGGTCAGTCCGATTGGCTGGCGGGAGTGGGTAGGGCTGCCAGAGCTGCAGATCCCCCGTATTAAGTGCAAAGTAGACACCGGTGCACGCAGCTCTGCTTTGCATGCCTTTTCGGTTGAGCCATTTCAAAAAGAAGGCGAGGAATGGGTGCGTTTTGGCATGCACCCATTGCAGCACGATACCGAGCAGGTGATTTGGTGTGAAGCCAGAGTGCATGATAAACGTGCCGTGACAGACTCGGGCGGGCATACCACCGAGCGCTATTTTATCAAAACCGATGTGCTGGTGGGGCAAGAGCGTTTCGCCATTGAAGTGTCGCTAACCAGTCGCGATACTATGTTATTCCGGATGCTGCTGGGCCGTGAAGCCTTGCGGCATCGTTTTGTGGTGGTGCCGGAAGCTTCTTATTTGCAGCCGCCGTGTGCTGACCAAGCCAGCCAATGAGCCGTTATCTGATTAAGGTTAAGTCTGTATGAAAATCGCTATTTTATCGCGCAATCCCAAACTGTATTCCACCAAACGGCTGGTTGAAGCTGCGCAGCAACGAGGCCATGAGGTGCGGGTGATTGATGCGCTGCGCTGCTACATGAATATCACCTCGCACAATCCGGAAATCCATTACAAAGGCGAAGTGCTGACCGGTTTTGATGCGGTGATCCCGCGCATTGGTGCTTCCATTACCTTCTATGGCACGGCAGTGTTGCGACAGTTTGAGATGATGAATGTGTATCCGCTGAATGAGTCGGTTGCCATCAGCCGGTCGCGCGATAAACTGCGCAGTCTGCAGCTGTTGTCGCGTCGCGGTATCGGCTTGCCGGTCACCAGTTTTGCCCACTCACCGGATGATATCGAAGATCTGCTCAGCATTGTCGGTGGGGCGCCGGCGGTGATCAAGTTGCTGGAGGGCACCCAGGGCATTGGTGTGGTGCTGGCGGAAACCAACCAGGCGGCAGAAAGCGTGATCCAGGCGTTTATGGGCTTGAAACAGCACATTTTAGTGCAGGAATTCATCAAAGAAGCCAAAGGCTCTGACATCCGGGCCTTTGTCATTGGTGGCAAGGTGGTTGCGGCCATGAAGCGCCAGGCCAAAGAAGGCGAATTCCGTTCCAATTTGCATCGCGGTGGCACCGCTCAGTTGTGCCGCATCACACCGGAAGAGCGTGCAACCGCCATTCGGGCAGCCAAGGTGATGGGGCTGAATGTATGTGGGGTGGATTTGCTGCGTTCCAATCATGGCCCTGTCGTGATGGAGGTCAATTCATCGCCTGGATTGGAAGGCATTGAAGGTGCTTCAGGCAAAGACATCGCTGGTGCTATTGTTGAGTTTATTGAAAAGAACGCCAAACCGAACCGGACCAAAACCAAGGGGCGTGGCTGAATGAGTGAGCACGTGCGCAGCAAAAATCGCAGTATCTGCATTGGTGGGGTGGAGGTGAAGCCCGGAGAGCGCAAAACCATCGATGTGCGTGGCAGTAAGCTGTACACCCATACGCCGGTGACCATGCCGGTGCAGGTGTTGTGCGGCCGGCAGCACGGGCCGGTGCTTTTTATCAGCGCGGCTATTCACGGTGATGAAATCAATGGTGTTGAGATCATCCGCCGTCTGCTGAAAGTACCGGCGTTAAAACGGTTAAAAGGCACCTTGCTGGCGGTGCCGGTGGTCAACTTGCATGGTTTTATTAACCAAAGCCGTTACTTACCAGACCGGCGCGATTTAAACCGCAGTTTTCCCGGCTCCAACAAAGGCTCAATGGCTGGCCGGTTAGCCAGGCTTTTTATGACCGAAGTGGTTAGTCAGGCTACCCATGGCATTGATCTGCATACGGGGGCTCTGCATCGCTTTAATTTGCCGCAAATCAGAGCCGACTTGGACGATCCGGAAGCGTTGCGACTGGCCAAAGCTTTTGGCACGCCGGTGATCCTGAACTCCGAGCTGCGGGAAGGCTCGTTGCGTGAAGCGGCTGGACAAAACAAGATCCCTACCTTGCTGTATGAAGCCGGTGAAGCGCTGCGTTTTGATGAGGTGTCGATTCGCGGTGGCGTCGAAGGCATATTGCGGGTGATGCGGGCACTGAATATGTTGCCGCCATCCAGGCGCTTGCAGCCCAAAGAGCCGGTGATGGCTCGTTCCAGTGCCTGGGTGCGGGCACCGCAAAGTGGCATTTTCCGCGCTTTTGTCCGCGAAGGCGAGCGGGTGCTCAAAGATCAGACCGTGCTTGGGGTGGTGTCGGATCCCTTTGGTGAGTCGGAGCAGGAAATACGTTCGCCATACAGCGGCATTATTATTGGCTTGTTGAAGCTGCCTTTGGTGAATGAAGGGGATGCGGTGTATCACATCGCCCAGTTTTACCGCACCGATATCGCAGCCGACAGGGTAGAGAGCTACCAGGAAAGCCTGGAAGCGCATGATTACCCTTACAGTGATCACGCGCTGACTATTTGATCCGGGCCGGATGGCACCATGTAACCTTTCGTTAGTGCAGTCAGTAAGGGGGCTATGATGAAAAAAACCGACCAGCAATGGCAGCGACAGCTCAGTCCGGAGCAATACCGGGTAACCCGGCTCAAAGGCACCGAGCGACCATTTAGCGGCGAGCTGCTGTACCATGAAGCCAATGGCAGTTACCACTGTATTTGCTGTGGTGCTGCTTTATTTGACTCCAGGACCAAGTTTGATGCCGGCTGCGGTTGGCCATCCTTTTACCAATCATTGGACGGCAAGGTACGCTATCAGGCCGATCACAGCCATGGCATGGTGCGTACGGAGATCCTCTGCGCCAACTGCGATGCACACCTGGGCCATGTGTTTGATGATGGGCCAGCACCGACCGGTCAACGTTATTGCGTCAACTCAGTTGCGCTGCAGTTTACGGAAAAAAAGCTGTAACTGTTGTGGTAACCTTTCAGTTTCTATTACAATAGGCCGCCGCCCGCGAGGGTGGCCTCTGTATCTGAACCTATTCCATTCAGCAGACTGACGTTAAAAGGCCGAATTATGACCCTATCACACGAAGAACAGTACCAGAAGAGCTGGCAGGAGCGCCAGGAATTTGCCGAGAACATGCTGCCACTGATTGGCCGCCTGTACCGCAACAAAGGCGTCGAAGTTGTGGTCTATGGCAAACCTCTGGTGAACGCAACCACCATTGAGCTGATTAAAGCCCATAAAATGGTGGAGCGGTACGAAGGACAAAAACTCCGTTTGCGGGAAAGCTTTCCAATTTTAGAAGCCATCAGTCAGCTGGATCTGGCACCAGGCCGGATTGATGTCGGGAAGCTGGCCTACGGCTATCAACACAAAAACTCGTCCAACGGTGCCAGCCTGCAGGATTACCTGAAGCGTGAATTGGCTGAATTGCTCGATAACCCGGACAGCGTAAAGCCGACCGATGTGGTGCTGTACGGTTTTGGCCGTATTGGTCGTTTGCTGGCCCGCCTGATGCTTGAGCGTAGTGGCCCTAGCAGCAAGTTGCGTCTGCGTGCCATTGTGGTACGGGGTGGTAAAGAAGGCGATTTGGAGAAACGTGCCAGCCTGCTGCGCCGCGACTCCATCCATGGTCTTTTCAATGGCAGCATTACGGTGGATCATGAAAACCAGGGCATCAAAGCCAATGGTACTTTCATCAAAGTTATTTACGCCAACTCGCCAAGCGATGTCGATTACACCCAGTATGGCATCAACAATGCGCTGGTAGTGGACAACACCGGTGTCTGGAAAGACGACAAAGCGCTGGCCATTCACTTTGAGTCCAAGGGAACGGCCCGGGTGCTGTTAACGGCTCCGGCCAAAGGCGAAGTGCCGAACGTGGTTTATGGCGTGAATCAGGACATGATCCTGCCGGAGCACAACATTGTCTCTGCCGCCAGCTGTACCACCAATGCCATTACGCCGGTGTTAAAAGCCCTGAATGATGAGTTCGGTATCCGCAATGGTCATGTCGAAACCGTGCATTCGTACACCAACGATCAGAACCTGATTGATAACTTCCACAAGGCAGAACGCCGTGGCCGGGCTGCGCCACTGAACATGGTGATTACCTCTACCGGTGCGGCCAGTGCAGTCGCCAAAGCCTTGCCGGAGCTAAAAGGCAAACTGACCGGTAATGCGATCCGGGTACCAACGCCGAATGTGTCGATGGCAATTTTGTCGCTGAACCTGGACAAAGCTACCAGCAAAGATGAACTGAACGAGTTTTTACAGCACACCGCCTTGTTCTCGGAACTGCAGGATCAAATTGATTACACCAGCTCCACCGAAATCGTGTCGTCCGATCTGGTGGGTTCGCGCTACGCCGGTGTGGTCGACTCCCAGGCTACCATCGTCGATGGCGATCGCTGTGTATTGTACGTTTGGTACGACAATGAGTTCGGTTATAGCGTTCAGGTCATTCGAGTGATGTACGAAATGGCGGGTATCAAATACCCAACACTGCCGCAAAGCCGTTAATCCTGCCCTAGGCAATGAAAACCGGTAAAGCATTGCTTCACCGGTTTTTTTTCGTTCTGATGTCAGAGCTCAGCTTAGCTGCTAGCAACTTATATTCCGATTTCAAGCTTCATCGCTTGCAAAAAATGAGCAGATTCTTTTTTTTGTAATTTGACTGTCATATCAGCTGGTTAGTCTGGACGGTTGCAATTGTATCTAAAACAGGGTTGAACCTTTGCCAACTTTGCCTTATCTATTAAGTGCGGACTGAATGAAAGCATTCAGTGTTGTCATCAAAAACGATTGAGGAAGACTGCCGTATGAAAAGACAAAAACGTGATCGTCTTGAACGTGCACACGCACAAGGTTACCGGGCCGGAGTTACTGGCCGTTCGAAAGAAATCTGTCCTTATCAAAATCTCGATGTACGCTCCCAGTGGTTAGGAGGCTGGCGCGAAGCCATGGAAGACCGTGGCACGGGTCTCTTTAACAAGAATATGTAAATTAGACCGAATAACGATGAACAAGCCCCGCAATGCGGGGCTTGTGGCATTTTGGCAAGCGGTTTTTTTAGAAACTGGTGGTATCGGTGAATAAACCCACTTTCAAATCTTTTGCGGTGTAGATTTCGCGGCCATCGACACTGACAGAACCGTCACCGATGCCCATATACAGCTTACGTTTGATCACCCGCTTCATGTTAATACGGTAGGTGACCTTTTTGGCGGTTGGCATGATCTGGCCGGTAAATTTCACTTCACCTACCCCCAGTGCGCGCCCTTTACCCGGACCACCGGAAGCCCCCAGGAAGAAACCCACCAGTTGCCACATGGCATCCAGACCCAGACAGCCAGGCATCACCGGATCGCCCTGGAAGTGGCAGGCAAAGAACCACAGATCGGGTGTGATATCCAGCTCAGCGATGATTTCGCCCTTGCCAAACTCGCCGCCCTCATCAGAAATATGTACAATACGATCCATCATCAGCATCTGATCGACAGGGAGCTGGCTGTTGCCCGGACCAAATAATTCACCGCGGCCACAGGCCACCAATTCTTCTTTTGTAAAGCTATTCTTCATCATGTATGTTGATTCCACTAAACGAGGTCTGAATTTTCCTGCTGGGGAGCTTAGCGAACACTTGTACGCTAAGCAAGTCCGATTAGTGCAAAATTGCCAGCAGACCGTCTCTATCATAAGCAGACAGCCAGCATTCTGTCGGCATTGGGGGCCGCATGAGCGAACAGGATAAACAAGCACTAAGCAACGCCGAAAAACAGCGGCGTTACCGCGAACGGCAAAAGCAAGCCGGTAAAAAAGAACTGCGGGGCTATCTGACCCCTGAGGCGATGCAATGTTATCAGGATATCCAGCAAAAGACCGACTGGAACGACAGCACCATTATCAGCAATGCGCTGCGTTTGATGTATGCGGCACATAAGTGTGGTCAGGTCGGTTTGCTGAATGCCTGGTTGAAGGAACATGAGCGTTAAGCCTGCCATTGTGACGGTGGCTGCCGTATAATGTGGTTATCTTGTTAGCCTGTGAGTTGTTATGATTTTATTTGTACGTGATCTGACGGTCATTGATTTCTCTTACCTCTGTGCCGAGCGCGGTTTACTGGGTGAAAGCCTGATTGTCGACGTTGAGCTGCATGGTGATCTGGATCAGACTTCCATGGTGTTTGATTTTGGCTTGGTAAAAAAAGTGATCAAAAAAGCCATTGATAGCAGCATTGATCATGCGCTGGCAGTCCCTGCTGCTTATCAGGGGTGCACACTGAGTGAGCTGGGTGAGCAACAGCGGGTGCATTTTACCAGTGCCAGAGGCACTATTCAGGTGGCCGGCCCGGCTCAGGCCTTTGCACTGCTGCAGGCAGAGCAGGTCAACCTGCAGTCAGTAGAGCAATTTATTTTGCAGCAACTGGCCGGCAAATTACCTGATAATGTGCAGGAGGTGCGCCTCACTTTGCGACCGGAAGCCAGTCAGGGCTTCTATTACCAGTACAGTCACGGCCTGAAGAAACACGATGGCAACTGTCAGCGCATTGCCCATGGCCATCGTTCGACCATTCAAATTTATCAGGATGGCATGTTATCGCCGCGACTGAATAAGTTTTGGGCTGATCGCTGGCAGGATATTTATCTGATCACCGAGCAGGACTTGTGCCAGCCAGCGGATTTGCAGCAGCTGCAACCGCTGCCAGGTGATCTGTGTTCACGCTACCAGGCCGGGCAGGGTGCCTTTGAAATCTGTTTGCCTGCCAGTCATTGCGAAGTGGTGCCATGCGATACCACGGTAGAGTGTTTGGCCGATTACATTGCCGGTGTGTTAAAAGCACTGGATACAGCGCATCAATACAAGGTGGTGGCTTATGAAGGGGTGGGTAAAGGCGCTATTGCTGTCCGCTAGCCTGGCCGGGTACACAACCACTGTGGCTGCTGGGCTGAGCATGGATAGCATTGCGGTGCAGGGGGAGCTTACCCAGGGCAGTTTAATCCGGGTGACTGTGCCAGCAGGGACAAAAGCCTGGTTTAACGAGCGAGAGTTGGCGGTGAGCCCGGATGGTCAACTGGTATTCGGTATTGGCCGGGATGCCCCCCTGCAGCATCAGCTGCGGTTGGAGCTTGAGGGGCAGCAATTGACCGTGCCGCTTACCTTTCAGGCCCGTGAGTACGATATCCAGCGTATCGAAGGCGTTGAGCAGCGCTTTGTCAGCCCGCCAGCTGAGGTGCAGGCGCGGATCCGCCGTGACAGCCAGCTGGTGCGGGCTGCCCGTGCTACCGAAACCGATTTGCCCTATGCCTTTCAGCAACCGGTATGGCCTGCTTATGGCCGTATTACCGGCGTTTATGGCTCACAGCGTATTTTCAATGGTCAGCCGCGTAATCCGCATCTGGGGCTTGATATTGCAGGTCCGGTCGGCAGCCCGGTGTATGCGCCAATGACCGGCGTAGTGACCTTGGCAGAAGATCTGTACTACTCGGGCCTGACCTTGATCATCGATCATGGCTATGGCGTCAGCACCACCTTGATGCATCTGGATGCGTTTCATGTGGCTGTTGGTGATAAAGTTAACCAGGGGCAATTGGTGGCCGCTATGGGCGCAACCGGTCGGGTAACCGGTCCGCACCTGGACTGGCGCATTAACTGGTATCAGGAGCGGCTGGATCCGGCGCTGCTTATGCCTGAAGCAGCCCCTCCTTTGAAAAAGTAGTAAATCTTAACTGTCCGTCCGAGCCTGGCTGGCCCACCAGGCGCTCCAGGCGCTTTCATCCACAATGCTGAGCTGAGCCACCGTCGCTGGCGGTGCTGTCAGCTCCAAAGTTCGTTCCAGCAAGCGATCTCTGCGGAACAGATGCAAGGACAGAGCCTTTTGTTTGGGTAGGCGGAGCAGCAGCTCAGTGACACTGTTGCTGCTTAACCGAAACCCTGCAATGGCCAATAGTTCATCGCCCACCATTAAACCCGCCTGATGAGCCGGCCCCTGATGGTACACCGCAGTCAGTTTAATGCCTTGTTCGGAACTCTGATACTGAGCGCCCAGCCAGGCGTTGCCATTATTTTCTGCAGGGCCGTTCAGGTCGTCCGGTTTTAGCGGAGCACGCCAGTTGAGCGCTAAGCCAAGGGCTGTCAGATAGTCTTCCAATGGGATCGGCTTTGGCTGTTGCACCCAGTGGGTCAGTTGGCTGGCGAGCTCAGGCAGCTGCCAGCTTTTAAGAACGCGGGCAATGGCGCCATCCGGTGTGCCTGTGTTCAGATAGTCTTGCCACAGCTGTTGCATCAGTTGCGGTAAACTCCGGCCATGGGCGGTTAACGCTGCATCGAGGCAAAGCGCGACCAGAGCGCCTTTGGCGTAATAACTGGCGATGGCATTGACCGCATTTTCATCCTGTTTGTAAAACTTGGTCCAGGCATCAAAGCTGCTGTCTTCGAGGGATTGCACGCCATTGCTTGGGTTACGTGTGACCCTGGTGATGGTTTTCTCCAGTGCCAGCAGGTAATCGGCAGCGTTTTGCAGGCCACTGCTGTACAAGGCCAAATCATCCAGGTAAGAGGTGAATCCTTCGTAGATCCATAGCTGCCGGCTGTATTGCTCCTGCGCCAGCTGGTACGGGTGAAACTCGGCTGGTTTTAAGCGCTTGACCCACCAGGTATGCAGGTATTCGTGACTGCACAGACTAAGCAGGGTCTGGTAACCCTCGTTGATTTGCTGTTGCCCGGCGGCTGGTAAATCAAAACGACTGCACAGCAGCAAGGTGGAGTCGTTGTGCTCTAAACCGCCAAAACCAGAGTCGGTGACCCAGGTTAAAAACCAGTAGCTGCTGAGATCGGCAGGCAAACTGCCAAAGATGGCTTTTTGCTGTTGGCAGATGGTCGCCAGATCCTCGGTAAAGCGCTGCTGATCACAAAGATTACGGCCGCTGACTACCAGGTAGTGCGGCACCGCATCAATCTGAAACTCGGTCAACTCAAAACGACCAGCCAGTAAGGGGCTGTCAATTAAATGCTGGTAGTCGCTGGCAAGGTAAGTGCCAAAGCCAAGAAAGGGCGTGTCAGCAGCAGCTGGCAGGGCAGTGGCCAACCGCCAGTCGGCGGCATCCTGGTCGGATGGAGCCAGGATCTCCAATTGATGCGGCATCGCCTCCATACCAGCAACCGCCAGACACAGGCAGGCCGGATTGAGGATGGCGATTTCATCATCCAGATAAGCCGCCCGTACCGAGCGATCAAAAGCATAGAGCTGATAACAGATGCGAACGGGCTGACCTCGATGCTTTACCTGCCAGCTTTGTTTATCGGTTTTCAGCACGGCTAAAGCCCCGTCTCGGTCGCTGGCGGTCAGCCAAATCAGGTTACGGGCAAAATCACGGATCATGTAGCTGCCTGGGATCCAGGCTGGTAAGCTGAGTTGCAGTGGCGCCTGATCGAGAGGGCGAACCGACAGTTCAACTTCAATCAGGTGCGCAGCGATATCGGCGCAACGAAGCTGGTATTGAATTGAAGCCTTCATATATACTGAATTCTCCTGCAGAGCAATTCTGCTGATTGTAACATGACAAGGAATCCTCATGGCGGAAGAAACTATTTTTAGCAAAATTGTGCGTGGTGAAATCCCGGCCGATATCCTGTATCAGGATGAGTTGGTGACTGCTTTTCGTGACATTCACCCCAGAGCACCCAGCCATATACTGATCATTCCAAATCACCTGATCCCAACAGTTAATGATGTCGAGCCAGAAGACGAGCAGGCATTGGGGCGGCTCTTTACCGTAGCGCGTAAACTCGCCGCTGCCGAGGGCATTGCCGAAGACGGTTACCGGCTGATTATGAACTGCAACCGGCACGGTGGGCAGGAGGTGTATCATATTCATCTGCATCTGGTAGGTGGCCAGCCCCTTGGCCCAATGCTAAGCTCAATGCGTTAACAAGTGACTGAGACGGGCAGCCCATTGCATTTGATGCATCTTCACGTACAATGCGCGCCCGCAGTCCCCAACCGAGCAGCCTTTCATGAGCACAGAGAACCAAGACGCACTGATTGCCAAACGCATGCAACATGCCATTACCCGGGTCACCAAAACCGTGTTTCCGGGCCGGACCAACCACCACAATACCTTGTTTGGTGGCGAGGCGCTGGCCTGGATGGATGAAGCGGCTTTTATTGCAGCCACCCGCTTTTGCCGCAAGCCATTGGTAACGGTGTCATCGGATCGGGTCGACTTTAAAGAGGCTATTCCGGCTGGCACCCTGATTGAGCTGGTGGCCAAGGTTGATCACGTTGGCCGTACCAGTATCCGGGTGCATGTGGATATTTTTTTGGAACACATGTATCAGGACGATCAGCACAAAGCGATTTCAGGCAGTTTTACCTTTGTTGCCCTTGGGCCGGATCGCAAGCCGGTGCCGGTATTGTCTGGCCTTACTGAGTAAGGCCTTTGCTTGACATTGTTAACCAGTGGATTACTCTGGTAAGAGCAGTTAACGAACGTCAGGTCCCATCATGAAAACAGCCCAACAATGGTTTGCCGAGTACGCCGAGAGTCATCAGAACACAACCAACAAAGCCATTCATTGGCTGGCTGTACCGGTCATTTACGCCACTGTATTTGGTTTGCTCTGGTCTGTTCCAATGCCATTTGCTGGCTTAGCTGCCAGCGAAATCAACTGGGCGATGCTGATTGCGGTGCCGGTGTTGGTGTTTTACTTCAGCTTGTCTTTTGCCCTGGGGGCAGGCATGACGCTGTTTACTGCCTTGGTGTTTAGCCTATTGCGCTGGCATGAACTGGCGCTTGCCTGGCCGCTCTGGCTTAGTAGTCTGGTGCTCTTTGTGCTGATGTGGCTGCTGCAGTTTATCGGCCATCGTATTGAAGGCAAAAAACCTTCTTTTTTTCAGGACATCTTCTTCCTGCTGATAGGCCCAGCCTGGCTGCTTAGCTTTATTCTGCAACGTCTTGGCATCCGTTATCAGCGCCGTTGCGACTAATGCAAGGCGAATCAGGTTTAACTGAGCTACAACAAGGCGCCAGTGGGGTATAATTTCAGCTCTGACAAGCAGTTTTGGTGGCGTTTTGTTACACAATCTAGACGATAAAAAACATCTGCAGTTCTGGCTACTTCACACCCTGGGCTGGATCGGTTTTGCCGTAGTGCATTACCTTGGCTCGCTCGTGATAGAAGTGCGAAATGCCTACCTCTGGGTGGTGATGCTCGATACCTTTGTCGGCTGGCTGCTGACCATACCATTGCGTTATGTCTACCAACGAGCCTGGTACTGGCATCCATTGAAGATGATCCTGACGGTGTTGCTGTTAGCCACTTTGGTTGCGCTGGTCTGGACTATTTTAAAGAACCACTCCTATTGGGAAATTTATCGTCATGGCTTTCAGCCTAAAAGCTGGAACTGGGTGCAGTTGTACCTGCGTCATGCAACGGCATCGTTTTATGTGATGTTAAGCTGGAGCGGCCTCTATTTTGGCATTAAGTATTACCAGACCTTGCAACGGGAAAAACAAAAGCTGTTAACGGCCACCAACAGAGCGCATGAAGCTCAGCTAAAAATGCTGCGCTATCAGTTAAATCCCCATTTTTTGTTTAATACCTTGAATGCCATCTCTACCCTGGTACTCACGCGTGAAAACGATACGGCAGAAAAGATGGTGACCCGATTGAGTGACTTTTTGCGTTACTCTTTGTACAAAGATCCGATTAAAAAGGTGCCATTACAACAAGAGATCAGTGCCGCCCGTTTGTATCTGGAGATCGAAAAAGTGCGTTTTTCAGAGCGGTTGAAAGTCACTTTTGAGGTAAGTGAAGATGCTTGCCAGGCACTGGTACCGAGTTTGATCTTGCAACCCCTGATTGAAAATGCCATAAAGTACGCAGTAGCTACTCAGGTGGATGGCGGCCACATTGCAATAACGGCGAAAAAATTCGGCCATGATTTATTGCTTGAGGTGGCTGATAATGGGCCAGGTGTCCCTTTAGACGGCGGCTTGCCAAAATCGGAGCACAGTGGGGTTGGTTTGGTCAATACCCGCGAGCGGCTGGCTGCTTTGTACGATCACAATTTTTCGTTGGTACTGACCCACAACGAACCGCAGGGGTTGAAAGTAAATATTCGCATTCCCTATGAACTGGATACAACGGAATAAAACGCATGCTAAACGTCGTAGTTGTCGATGATGAACCGCTGGCCCGCAAAGGGATGCTGTATCGGCTGGGCGAATATAAAAATCTGAATGTGGTTGCTGAGTGCGGCAATGGCAAGGAAGCGCTGGAAGCCATTGCCCGGCATCAGCCAGAGCTGGTATTTTTAGATGTTGAAATGCCGGGCATGGATGGTTTTGCTGTGCTTGAACAGTTGCAAAGCCAGCATTTGCCCATGCCTTACATTATTTTTGTCACGGCTTATGATCATTATGCGCTGGCCGCTTTTGATGTGAACGCGATTGACTATGTGCTCAAACCGGTCGAGGCAGGGCGCTTAAAAGCAGCGATTGATAAGGCAGTTAAAGCGTTCGAAAGCCGGGATGATCAAAAGCACAAATCGCAATTGGCCGAGGTGGTGTCGCGCTTAACCGGCGATGCAGCCGAAACCATTTTAGAACGGCTTAGCAATGAAGAGCCGGTGGTGGACTCGCGCTACCCGGATGCCATCAGCATCAAAGACAGCGGCGAAATTACCCGGGTAATGGTGATTGATATCGATTGGGTGGATGCAGCTGGCGATTACATGTGCATCCATACCCGTGACGGACAAACGCATATATTGCGTAAAACCATGAAAGAGCTGGAACAAGAGTTGGACCCTCGCTTGTTTGTCCGGGTCCATCGTTCTGCCATTGTCAATGTAAACACCATCGTAAAATTGCAGATGCTGCCCAATGGCGAACACCAGTTGATGCTGAGCAACGACCAAACGGTCAAAGTCAGTCGCAGTTACAAAGATCGGGTAAAGCAGGTGTTTAAAGGCGCTTAATCGTTGGCCACCTGCTGCTGCCAGCGCAGCAGGTAAGGGTCGATACGCTTTTTATGCTCGCCACTGGCTTGCAGTGGGTACAGGCAAGCCTGATGGTTTACTTCACCTGCCATCATCAGATGGGCACCCCCCAGCAATTGTTCGACGGCGTAAGCTCCGAGCTTGGTAGCCAAGATCCGATCAGCGCCAACCGGTGATCCTCCACGCTGAATATGCCCAAGCACGCAAGCGCGGCATTCGATGCCAATGGCTTTGGTGATGTCCGCTGCCAGAGCCGTGCTTCCCCCCGGATAGCAATGCTCCGCCATCACAATGATGTAGCTGCTCTTGCCTTTAACAACCTGGGCATTTTGTATTGGGCGGATCACACTATCCAGTTCGCCAGCCTTGAGCACGCCAAGTTCCGGACAAATAATTTGCTCAGCGCCACTGGCAATGCCGGCCGACAACGCAATAAAGCCGCTGTGCCGTCCCATCAGTTCCACCAGGAAAATGCGCTCGAATGCATCGGCGGTATCGCGAATTTTATCGATTGCATCGAGCGCAGTATCAATGGCGGTGGCGTAGCCAATGGTCGCATCTGTGCCATCAACATCGTTATCGATGGTGCCTGGTAAGCCCAGGATCTGGCCTGTGTAATGCTGCGCGATGGCCAAAGCCCCTTTAAAGCTGCCATCACCACCAATCACCAGCAAGGCATCGAGCTGCATTTGTTGTAAGGTCTGTGCTGCTGCTTTGGGGCCAGCTTCGGTATGCATGGCCGGGCAACGGGCGCTTTTAAGCACGGTGCCCCCCAGGTGAATAATATGCTGTACGTGATAGGGCAGCAGTTTTTTATAGTCTCCTTCAATCAGGCCATTAAAGCCATGTGAAAAGCCAACCACCTCAATCTGATGGGCCGCAGCGGTCAGCACAATGGAGCGAATACAGGCATTCATGCCTGGGGCATCGCCACCGGACGTTAGTACCCCAATGCGTCGAATTGTTGTCATATCCTTGTTCCCGTAGCTGCTTAATGCGAATCAGTATAGCAAAGTTGCCTCGGTTGGCATTGATCTGCAACAAGTCGCAGAGCCGGCTCATTTCACTGAAATAAGGCGACTTTTTTTCCCGAATAAGCGACAATAACCACTGTTCATTACCTTTGCAGGATCTGCTGTTATGCATCAGGTTTCCGGTCGCGCACTTCTTGGTTTCAGCCTGGCTTTTACCACGGCTGTGCTTTGGGGCATTTTACCCATTGTCCTTAAAGTGTTACTGGATTTTCTGACCGCCAGCACCCTGACGGGTATTCGTTTCCTGGTGGCTGCACTGATGGTCGGAGCCTGGCTGGTCTGGCAAGGGCAGTGGCCACGCCTGAGCTTATTAAGCCGCCAGGGGATCCTGCTGCTGCTGATTGCTATAGCTGGCTTATTGGCCAATTATCTGATGTATATGTCGGGCCTGAATTACCTGACGGCAGAAACCGGGCAGTTATTAATTCAGTTAGCGCCTTTTTTGATGATGCTGGGTGGCGTCTGGATCTTTAAAGAGCGACTGCAGTTTTGGCAAAAAATAGGCGCAGCCATTTTGCTGGCCGGTTTATTGTTGTTTTTTAACGAACGATTGCTGGATTTGCTGACCTCGGTCAGTGAAGAAAGCATCGGTTTGTTGCTGATTATAGGGGCTGCTGTGACCTGGGCGGCTTATGCGCTGGCGCAAAAGCAATTGCTGGTGCATTACAGTTCCAAGCAAATCATGGTGCTCATCTACTGCGCCGGAGCATTGGTTTTTATGCCACTGTCGGACTTGCAGCCTTTGTTGCAACTAAGCGGCTGGCATTGGGCGTTTTTGTTGTTCTGCTGTTTGAATACCGTGGTGGCGTATGGTGCCTTTGCCGAAGCGATGCATCACTGGGAAGCATCTAAAGTCAGTGCCGTACTGGCAATTACGCCGCTGGTGACCATTGTGGTAGCTAAAGGCTTGCATGCACTGCAACCTGACTGGTTGTCGCCGGAACCACTCAATGCCTGGGCCATTCTTGGTGCTTGCCTGGTAGTGGTTGGCTCAATGACCACGGCCCTTTCACCCTTGTGGGGCCAGTACCATGCCCGTTACAGCGCGCGGCAGCAACAAAAAGGCCGCAGTTTGTAGCTGCGGCCTTTGGTGTAGCTGGTCGTCATGTTAGTAGCATATTTGTGCTTACTTAACCTGTACGATTTTGCAGGTATTGGATGCGCCAATGGTTTCCATTTGATCGCCATGGGTCAGCATCACCAAATCGCCACTTTTTAAGCCTGCGGTACTGGCAATGCACTGAATAGCACTGTGTGCCAGTTCATTGGCAGGAATTGCGCGGGTATCAAAGAAAGCAGGGTAGACACCGCGATACAAAGCCAGTTTATTCAGGGTTTTTTGATGACGCGATAACGCATAAATCGGTTGGGTGGAGGTAATGCGTGACATCAGTTTGGCGGTGTAGCCAGACTCGGTTAAGGCAATAATGGCTTTAATACCAGGCAAGTGATTGGCGGCATACATTGCGGACATGGCAATGGTTTCACTGACATCACCAAAGGTTTCCTCCATCCGGTGTTTGGAAACCTTAATGCTGGGGTGCTTTTCTGCCCCAATACAAACGCGTGCCATTGCATCGACGGTTTCCGTCGGGTAAGAGCCGGCAGCCGTCTCGGCAGAGAGCATCACCGCATCGGTGCCATCCAAAACCGCATTAGCAACGTCCATCACTTCGGCCCGGGTAGGCATCGGACTCTCAATCATCGACTCCATCATCTGGGTAGCGGTGATCACAATGCGATTAAGCTGACGACTGCGGGCAATAATGCGCTTTTGCTGACCAACCAGCTCCGCATCGCCAATTTCAACCCCCAAATCACCGCGAGCAACCATCACGGCATCCGATGCCAAAATGATGTCATCCAGCGTTTCGTTATCTGCTACAGCTTCGGCGCGCTCAATTTTTGCCATGATACGTGCTTCAGAGCCGGCAGCCAAAGCCAGTTCGCGGGCCAGTCGCAAGTCATCACCACAGCGTGGAAATGAGACTGCCAGATAGTCAACGTCAATTTCTGCAGCCAGCTTGATGTCTGCTCTGTCTTTGTCGGTCAGGGCAGGGGCCGTTAAACCGCCCCCCTGACGGTTGATGCCTTTGTTGTTACTCAGCTTACCGGCAACGGTGACTTTGGTATGAACTTTGCTCCCATCGACGCTTGTGACCTGCAATTGAATACGGCCATCATCCAGCAACAAAATATCGCCTGGCTGTACATCCTTTGGCAGTTCTTTGTAATCAATCCCAACCTGTTCCGCATTACCCGCTCCTTTGGGCAGGCTGGCATCCAACAAAAAGGGCTGGTCTGCTTTTAACACTACCGAGCTTTCTGCAAAGGTAGAGACGCGAATTTTAGGGCCTTGCAAGTCACCTAAAATAGCCACGTGCGAGCCAGTTTTGTTGGCCGCAGCGCGCACCATGGCGGCGCGTTGGCGATGATCATCGGCAGAGCCATGAGAAAAATTGAAACGAAAAACTGTGGCGCCTTTGCGGATCAGTTGTTCAATTGCTGCTTCGGTATTGGTAGCCGGGCCTAGGGTCGCGACAATTTTAGTTCTTCTTGGCATCAATTGCTCCTGGATGTGGGAATGAACGATTCCTGATAGTGTAATGTAATTTTATTACAGAATACAGCGCGACTACCAAAATAGTAAGAAAATAAATAACAACAACTGACAAGCTCTGCTGCCAGTTGCTACCGTTATTTAAGCTGGGAAGTCTTTCTTCTCAAAGCGGGAACCACGTAAGCTATCTTTTACTTTTTTCAGGTTTTCCCTGAATTTTGAGCCCCGGCGTAGGGTAAATCCAGTTGCCAGGATATCAATCAGCACCAATTGGGCGACCCTGGAGGCCATTGGCATGTACATATCAGTATCCTCCGGCACATCCAGTGACAGCACCAGGGTGCATTCACGCGCCAGCGGACTGTCATAAGCAGTAATGCCTATCACCGTTGCATCATTCTCGCGGGCAATGGCTGCAATATCACACAGGTTTTTGGTGCGGCCAGTGTGGCTGATGCAAACCACGACATCACCTTCGGCACTATTAATAGCAGACATCCGCTGCATCACGATGTCGTCAAAACAGACCACCGGCACATTAAAACGAAAGAACTTGTTTTGCGCATCATGCGCGACCGAGGCTGATGCCCCTAAGCCAAAGAAAGAAATTTTCTTGGCTTGAGTTAAGACATCAACGGCACGGTTGATGGTGTTGATATCAACATTGTGGCGGGCTGAGTCCAGCGCTGCCATGGTGGACTCAAAGATTTTTGCTGTGTAGGCCTCCGGGCCATCTTCCTCTTCAACATGCCGGTTCACATAAGGGGTACCGTTGGCGAGACTTTGCGCCAGATGCAGCTTAAAATCCGGGAAGCCTTTGGTATCAAGACGACGGCAAAAACGGTTGACGGTCGGTTCGCTGACATCCGCCATTTTAGCCAAAGCAGCTATACTGCTATGAATGGTGGTTTGCGGGTTGGCCAGGATAACTTCAGCGACTTTACGCTCAGACTTGCTGAAGTTAGCGACACTGTTGACTATTTTTTCAAGTACATTCATTTCATGCTTCCTGGTTGTGCGACCTTAACTGTCGCCGAGCCGGTGTAATAGTGGTTGTTATACATCCAAACCCGGTTACAGAAAAGTATTTATTTTACCACAGTTGAACGCTGCAGCCGTTATAAAAGCCGCTTACTGGGCGTATAATAGGTTACTTAAGCATATTTGTAATTAAATTACAATAAGTCGGGTTTACAACGCCGAAATGCTGCGTTAGTATGCGGAGGTTGTTGTAAAATTACATCTTTAGAACGGGACTAAATTATGTCATCAGCAGCAAAAGCCTGTGATCTTCTGTTATTCGGTACCAAAGGCGATCTGGCTCGTCGTAAACTATTGCCAGCGCTGTATCAGCTGGAAAAAGCTGGTTTAATGCATGATGACAGCCGGGTGATTGGTATTGCCAGAGATGAACTGGAGCAAACGGCTTATCAACAGCTGGTACGTAAGAATCTGGAAACCTTTATTAAGAAAGAGCCGATCGATGAAACGGTATGGCAACGTTTCGAGCAGCGTCTGATTTATGTGCAATTGGATTTAACGGCTGCGGCCGACTATCAGAAGCTCAGTGCTGTAGTGGATTGCGACCAACGGATCCCCGTCAGTTATTTTGCCACTCCACCAGCCTTATTTGCATCGATTTGTGCCGGTTTGCACTCTGCCGGTTTGGCAGCAGAGCCTGCCCGTGTGGTGCTCGAAAAGCCCATTGGCCATGATCTGGAGTCGTCCCGTCAAATCAATGAGCAAGTCGCACAATACTTCCAAGAATGTCAGGTGTATCGCATTGATCACTACTTGGGCAAAGAAACGGTATTAAATCTGCTGGCTCTTCGATTTGCCAATGCCATTTTTGCTTCCAACTGGGATCACAATGCCATTGATCATGTTCAGATCACGGTGGCTGAAGAGGTTGGCGTAGAAGGGCGCTGGAGTTATTACGACGATGCCGGCCAGATGCGTGATATGGTGCAGAACCATTTGTTGCAGGTGCTGACGCTGATTGCGATGGAGCCACCAGCACGCCTTGATGCTGACAGCATCCGGGATGAGAAGTTGAAGGTACTCAAAGCATTGCGGCCGATTGATATCAGCAATGTGCATGAAAAAACGGTGCGCGGCCAGTACGCCGGTGGTTATGTGGCCGGCGGCGCTGTACCGGGCTACCTGGATGAGGAAGGCTCGCGCAATAACAGTAGCACCGAAACCTTTGTCGCGATTAAAGTCGATATCGATAACTGGCGCTGGGCTGGCGTACCATTTTACTTGCGCACCGGCAAGCGGATGCCGGAAAAGCGCAGTGAAGTGGTGATTAGCTTCAAACCCCAGCCACACAACATTTTTCATGAAACCTACAAACAATTGCCAGCCAACAAGCTGATTATCCGTCTGCAGCCGGACGAGGGCGTTGAGGTGCAGGTGATGAATAAGATCCCTGGTCTTGGCGAAAGCATGCAGCTGCGTCAAACCAAGCTGGATCTAAGTTTTGATGAAACCTTCAGTTCAAAACGGATTGCTGATGCCTATGAGCGCTTGTTGCTCGAAGCCATGCTCGGTAATCAGTATCTGTTTGTGCGTCGTGATGAGGTAGAGCACGCCTGGCGTTGGGTTGATGGTATTTTAGAGGCCTGGAAATCGACCGGTGAGCCACCCAAAAGCTATCAGGCGGGAAGCTGGGGCCCGGTTTCCGCCATTTCGCTGTTGGCGCGTGATGACCGCAACTGGGATGAATAGGAGAGATGATGCAATTTCATCGGTTTGAAAACAGTACAGCCCTCAATCGTGATTTTGCCGAGCGCTTAATTGCTTTGCTAAAAGCCGGCATTGCCGAACGCGGCCATGCTTATCTTGCTGTATCTGGCGGCAGAACGCCACAAGCATTGTTCAGCTATCTGGCTGGCACCGAGTTGCCCTGGTCTAAAGTCACCATAACGCTGGCGGATGACCGCTGGCTGGCGCCGGATGCCAAAGACAGCAATGAGCGGCTGGTGAAGTCGGTGTTGCTGCAGGATAAGGCCAGTGCGGCCAACTTTATCAGCCTGGTCACGGATGATGCGCAAGCCGAAGCTGGTGCAGATGCCATTAACCAGCGGCTGACAGTCATCCCGACTTTTGATGCGGTGATCCTGGGTATGGGCGAGGATGGTCATACCGCCTCTTTATTTCCATGCAGTCAGGAACTGGCTGAAGGCCTGGCGACCAGTAAGGATGCTCTGGCGGTAAATCCAACCACTGCGCCTTATCAGCGGATGTCACTATCCAAACAGCGCTTGCTGAACACGCGGCACTTATTTTTGCATTTGGTAGGCGATGGCAAATTGCCGGTACTGAATCAGGCCGTAGCCGGCGATGATGTGATGCAGATGCCTGTCCGCGCTTTTTTACACCATCCCTGTGTTGATATCCAGGTGATGTTTGCTACCGAATAGAGGTTTCCTATGCACCCTGTCATTCAAAAAGTTACCGATCGGATTGCCGCCCGTAGTGAGCGCAGCCGTGCGGTCTATTTGGCCCGGATTGAAAAGGCCCGTTTAAAAGGCCCACACCGCGGCACCTTATCGTGCGGTAACCTTGCGCATGGCTTTGCTGCCTGTGGCAAGCAGGACAAATCCGATTTGCGCAGCCTGACCAAAGCCAATATTGGTATTATTTCCTCGTACAACGATATGTTATCCGCGCATCAACCCTATGAACATTACCCGGCGTTGATCAAAGCGGCGGCGAATGAAGTCGGGAGTGTTGCCCAGTTTGCCGGTGGCGTGCCAGCGATGTGTGACGGCGTGACTCAGGGCCAACCTGGTATGGAGCTGAGTTTGATGAGCCGCGATATCATTGCTATGGCAGCAGCGGTCGGTTTATCGCACAATATGTTTGATGGCGGTTTGATGCTGGGTATTTGCGATAAGATCGTGCCTGGCTTACTGATAGCCGCTTTTAGCTTTGGTCATTTACCTTTTGTGTTTGTGCCGGCAGGGCCTATGCCTTCCGGTATCCCTAACAAGGAAAAAGCCAGGGTTCGCCAGTTATTTGCTGAGGGTAAAGCAAGCAAAGAAGAGTTGCTGGAGGCGGAGGCTGCATCCTATCATTCGGCGGGTACCTGTACCTTCTATGGCACGGCCAACTCCAATCAGCTGGTGGTTGAAATGATGGGGCTGCACTTGCCTGGCTCTTCTTTCGTCAATCCTGGTACAGAACTCAGAGATGAGCTGACCAAAGCTGCGACCCGTCAGGTTACCCGTTTAACCGATCTGGGGACGGACTACCTGCCTATCGGTAAATTGGTCGATGCCAAATCCATTGTCAATGGATTGGTCGGTCTGCTTGCGACCGGCGGCTCTACCAATCACACCATGCACCTGATTGCGGTTGCCCGCTCTGCTGGCTTTTTAATTAATTGGGATGACTTTGCCGAGCTTTCCAGTGTCACTCCACTGATTACCCGGATTTATCCGAATGGCCAGGCCGATATCAACCACTTTCAACAGGCTGGCGGCATGGCGTATCTTATCCGCACCTTGCTGGATGAAGGCTTGCTGCACGAAGATGTGCAGACGGTCGCTGGCTTTGGTTTGCGTCGTTATACCCAGGTGCCTGTGATGCAGGATGGTCAATTAGTCTGGGTAGATGGGCCGACTGAGTCGTTGGATCCGCAAGTATTAACCTCCGCTGCGACTCCCTTCAAGCATCATGGTGGCCTGGAAGTGCTTTCCGGCAACTTAGGCCGGGCTGTGATGAAAACCTCCGCTTTGCGGGAAGGAACTGCGGTGATTACCGCACCAGCCGTGGTGTTCTCAAGTCAGCATGAGCTGGACGCCGCTTTTAAGGCTGGTGAGCTCAATAAAGACTGTGTGGTGGTGGTTCGTTTTCAGGGACCAAAAGCCATTGGGATGCCTGAGCTGCATAAATTAACGCCGCCGCTCGGTGTGCTGCAGGATCGTGGTTTCAAAGTGGCTCTGGTAACGGATGGGCGCATGTCGGGAGCATCCGGCAAAGTACCTGCCGCTATCCATGTGACTCCAGAAGCCATTGAAGGTGGCTTATTGGCCAAAGTGCACAATGGTGATCTGGTACGGGTGGATGCTGATAAAGGAGTCTTGGAGCTGTTGGTTGATAGCAAAGTGCTGGCTGAGCGTCAGGCAGAAAGTATCGACTTATCCGAAAGCTATGCCGGCATGGGCCGGGAAATCTTTGGCGGGTTACGGGCTCAGCTGACCGGAGCGGAAGAGGGGGCCTGCGCCTTGTTCTCTACCGAAGACCATCTGGCATCCGATGGAGGCGAGCATGGGTAAAGCGCATTACGCCATTGTCGCCGACATTGGTGGCACCAATGCTCGCTTTAGTCGGGTGAACTTGCAGGATCTAAGCCTGGATCAGGTGCAAGTGTATCGCTGCGCCGACTTTGCCACCTTGGCAGATGCACTTCAGCATTATCGGCTCGAGCAGCAGTTACAGGCATTAACGGATGTCGCCATTGCCATTGCTTGTCCGGTGCAGGGCGATCAGGTGCAAATGACCAACTTTCATTGGCAGTTCTCCATCCGCGCCATGCAGCAACAGCTTGAGCTCTCCAGCTTGTTGGTGATGAATGATTTTACCGCAGTTGCGATGAGCTTGCCCGTGGTGCAAGCCGAGTGTGTACAGATCGGTGGTGGTTCTGCCCAGCCTAATCAACCCATGGCGGTGCTGGGTGCTGGTACCGGCCTTGGCGTTGGTCACTTGCTGCCCTTAGCAGAGCAAGGCTATTTGCCGTTACCAGGTGAGGGCGGTCATGTTGATTGGGCTCCAACCAATCCGCAGGAGTGGGCGATTTATCAGTTTTTAAGCGCCAAATATGGTCATGTTTCTCCAGAGCGCTTGTTATCTGGCCCGGGACTGGAAGATCTCTACCTGGCTTTGGCTGATTACCAGCAAAAATCCGTTCAGCCTTTGAGCGCCGCAGCGATTTCGGAGCAGGCGATGGCTAACAGCAATCCATTGGCTAGTGACACCATAGCGCAGTTTTTTGCCAGCCTTGGCAGCATTGCCGGCAATCTGGCGCTGACGTTAAGCACCGCTGGCGGCGTTTTCATTGGTGGTGGTATTGTTCCAAAGTTGCTACCACTGCTTGAGCAAAGTGAGTTTCGCAGTCGCTTTGAACAAAAAGGTCGTTTTACCGCTTTTAACCAGTCTATCCCGACCTATGTGATTACTGCAGAGCAGCCTGGTCTTACCGGCGCAGCTTTGTATTTAAAACAAACCATTTCACAACCAACTCAGGGCGAGTAAGCATTATGGCATTTGAAAATTGGCAATTAGATCCTGCAACCTTGTTTGCGCAGGGCCCTGTAGTTCCGGTGATAGTCATCAATGATTTGGCAGAAGCAGTCCCTATGGCTAAGGCACTGGTCGCAGGTGGTTTACGGGTGTTGGAAGTGACCTTACGCACACCGGTTGCCATGGAAGCGATTCGGCTTTTGAGCAAAGAGGTTCCCGAAGCCATTGTTGGTGCCGGTACGGTGACCTCGTCACAACAATTGCAGCAGGTCATTGATGCTGGCGCCCGTTTTGCGATTAGTCCCGGCATGACCCGCGAGCTTCTGCAGGCAGGTAAAGACTCTGTGATTCCATTAATCCCGGGTATAGCCAGTATTTCGGAATTGATGGAAGGGTTGGCTCTTGGCTACACCCATTTTAAATTCTTCCCGGCTGAAGCTGCCGGCGGTGTTAAGACTCTGAAATCCATTCATGGCCCTTTTTCTGAAGTGCGCTTTTGCCCGACCGGTGGTATCAACGAAAAGAATTTTTTGGAGTACCTGGCACTACCCAATGTGGCCTGTGTTGGCGGCTCCTGGGTGTTGCCTACCGAGGCAATTGCAGCCGGTGATTGGCAAAAAGTGACTCGATTGTGTCAGGATGCGCTGGCACAAGTAGCCAGTCGCTAAGATCTGAGTATCCTTCCTGCTGGCGCAGGCCATGTGTAGTGGCCTGCGCTGCATTTTTCAGCAACCGGTAGAAAATTTTTCTGCATACTTACCCAATAGAAATAGCTCTGATTGGATACAGATGTTTAATTATTGCTACTTTAGTCGCAATACGGCAATTTATCGCTATTTTCTGGTATTTTATCCTGATTTTTCGCCAAGTGCTGTGCTACAATGCCGCCGCCTGCAACAGGTAAATGCGTCCCTTTAATCCGAATGTAAATAAATAGGTCTGGCCATGCAAAGTCTCCGTTGCGTGTCGTGGTTGGCTGGTTTGCTGTGTCTGCTTTTCAGCACACCGGTTTTTGCTGCATCCGCTGCTCCACTCGATTTAACAAGTTCCCTAGTTGGTTTTGTCTGTATTGCTATCTTTGTCGTCGCCTACGTGTTGGTGATGGGTGAAGAAAAGCTACACATGCGTAAATCCAAACCGGTGTTGGTTGCTGCTGGTTTAATTTGGATCCTGATTGGTTGGGTATATATCAGCCGGGATATACCGGAGGTGACGGAAGCAGCATTCCGCCATAACTTACTGGAATTCGCCGAGCTGATGTTATTCTTGCTGGTAGCAATGACCTACATCAATGCGCTGGAAGAGCGGCGACTGTTTGATGCACTGCGTGCCTGGATGATACGCAAGGGCTTCAGCTATCAGAACCTGTTTTGGATCACCGGTTTCTTATCCTTCTTTATTTCACCGATTGCCGATAACCTGACCACTGCCTTGCTGATGTGTGCTGTGGTGATGAAGGTGGCTGAGGGTGATAAACGCTTTATCAATCTGTGTTGCGTCAATATTGTGATTGCAGCCAATGCTGGCGGAGCTTTTAGTCCTTTTGGGGATATCACCACCTTGATGGTGTGGCAGGCCGGCCTGGTTCGCATCGACGAGTTTTTGGTACTGTTTTTACCGGCCATGGTGAATTATCTGATCCCGGCTGCTGTAATGAGCTTTTTTGTTGAAAAGCGGCAACCATCGGCGGTTTACGAAGAGGTTGAGTTAAAGCGCGGCGCCCTGCGTATCCTGACCTTATTCTTGCTAACCGTTGCTACGGCAGTACTTTGCCATAGCTTGCTTCATTTGCCGCCGGTACTGGGCATGATGATGGGATTAGGATACCTGCAGTTCTTTGGTTATTTCCTGCGCATGACCTTGCCTGGCTCTCTAGCTCGTAAACGAGCGATGGCCGAGCGGGAAGGCGATCAGGAAAAACTGAAACGGCTTGGTGGTGTGGTGCCTTTTGATGTATTCAGCCGGGTTTCCCGTGCTGAGTGGGACACCCTGCTATTTTTCTATGGCATTGTGATGTGTGTTGGTGGTCTTGGTTTCCTCGGCTATTTAGGCTTGATGTCTGATCTGTTGTACGAGGGCTGGAATCCAACCTCGGCCAATATCCTGTTAGGCATGATCTCAGCGGTGATCGATAACATCCCGGTAATGTTTGCTGTGCTTGCAATGCAGCCTGAGATGTCGCATGGCCATTGGCTGCTGATCACCTTAACGGCTGGGGTGGGTGGCAGCTTGCTGTCGATTGGCTCGGCCGCTGGTGTGGCTTTGATGGGGCAGGCGCGAGGGTATTACACCTTCTTTGGCCACCTAAAATGGGCGCCAGTGATTTTCCTTGGGTACATTGCCAGTATTGCAGTGCATTTGTGGCTAAATGCTGACTTGTTCCATATCTACGATTAAAGCCAACAGGCAGCAGCTTCGCTGCTGCCTGATTTTCTGTTTACCCGCTATCGCGGGGGCATGACTAATCTGTTATTCTCATTCAAATTTCATCATTTGCCAGCCAAAAGACTATACTTACACAACAGCTGGCCAACCATTGCCGGAACTTGTCTGATGAACGCTCTACAGTACGCCGAAAATGTCACCGAAGTGTTTGTGTTCCCTGATGCTTACCTAAGGGTAAAGCAGTTGCTCGAGTCAGAGCGTGCCGATATGGACGAGGTAGCTGAAGTGATTCAGCTTGATCCATCCTTGGCCAGTAAAATTCTTAAGTTGGCCAATAGTGCTATTTACAATCTGCCCAAGAAAATTGACACCATCAGCAAAGCTCTGGTGGTGTTAGGTGCTGAAACCATCTACAACCTGGTGATTAGCTCCGCCGTGATCAGTGTGTGTGAGCAAGTGAGCCAAAATGCGATTGATATGGACAGATTCTGGGAGCAAAGCGTTCATACAGCCTTGATTGCCCGTGCTTTAGGCAATAAAGTTGCCCCGAGGCAGAGTGAGCAACTGTATGTGTCAGGCTTGCTGCATAATATTGGTGAATTGGCTTTGTGTCAGTTGGATCCTGAGCTGGCCAAAAGCTGCGAGCAATACACTACGGATGAAAAGCCATGGCAGTGTCAGCGCCGCCATCTCGGTTTTACCTATGCTGAGTTAAGTGCTGCTTTGCTACGGTTATGGCAATTACCCAACTCGATTATTGAACCGATAGCCTTGCAGCACCAACCGGATAAACATTTACGGCAGCCGGCTGTGCTGTTGTTAAATATCTCTTCCCGACTGGCACTCGCCAATGTTCACCCTGAAATGTATAAGCAAACTAATTTGCTGGATCCTTTTGTACTGGAAGTGTTGGGTATTATTCAGCCAGATCTGCGGGCAGCGCTGGATTTTTGCAACAGTGAAGCGCTTTACCTGCTTTCAGTATTAAACCCTAAAGCTGGTATTTTGTATTAACTGGTTTTTTGAAAAACATCACTCCTATAAACACAAGGATAGACCATGATGCGTTATTCAGCTGTTGCTGTTTCACTGGCGTTACTTTTGACCGCTTGCCAACCAGCACAACAAACCGAACAATCTGTTGTCACCGGGCTGGCCGAGCAACAGCAGCAACACAGTGAGCGTTTGACCCGTTGGTTTGATGACAAGTATGAAGAGCAACTGCAGCAAAGCCCTTTGATGCTGACGTTCCTGGGCCGAAAAGATCGTCAGTTTGATGTCGATGATATGAGCCTGGCGGCACAAGATGCACAACTGGCTTGGAAGGCAGCTACCGTAGCTGAGCTCACCAGCAGTTTTGACCGTGATTTACTGACCGATGAAGCCAAAACTTCCTTTGATTTGTGGCTACACCAATACCAGCAAATGAAAGCATCGGCCGACTTTCGCCACCATCATTATCTGTTCAATCAGATGCAGGGCATGCACAGCTTATTGCCACAAATCATGATGAATTTTCATCAGGTAGAAAACAAAGAGGACATGCAAGCATACATTGCTCGTGTGGAAGGGATCAGTGTGGCCTTGCTGCAATTGCTGGAGCAAGCTCAGCACTTTACTGAGCAAGGGATCAGACCGCCTCGTTTTGCCTATGAAGGGGTGATCGAGCAGGTAGAAAACCTGTTGCGCGGCCAACCATTTGAGCTGGAGTCTGAACAGGTAGCGCCATTATGGCAAAATGCCCAGCAAAAGATCAGTCAGTTGCAACAGCAAGCACTGCTAAACGATGACGATGCCGGCGTTTTGCAGCAGCAAGCCAGAGCTGCTTTGACCGGTTATTTTCAGCCTGCTTACCAAAAGCTGCTCGACTGGTTGCAGCAGGAAGTGGCACTGGCTGCGGTCAATGCAACCGGTGTCTCTAGCCACCCGAATGGCCGCGCCTACTACAACCATATGTTGCAGGTTTCGACTACTACCGCTATGACGGCAGATGAGATCCATCAGTTGGGATTGCAAGAAGTAGAACGTTTAACGGCGGAGATGGAAGCCATACGCCGGCAGGTTGGTTTTGATGGTGATTTGCAGCAGTTTTTTCAGTTTATTCGCACCGATGATCGCTTTTTCTATCCGGACACCGATGAAGGTCGACAGGCCTACATTGACGACTCGGTAGCGTTTCTGGCTTTTATCAATGAGCGACTGCCGGATTATTTTGGGGTATTGCCTAAAGCCGATTTGGTGGTCAAACGGGTGGAGCCATTCCGGGAGCAGCCTGGTGCTGCGCAACACTATTTCCCCGGTACACCGGATGGCAGCCGGCCAGGAGTGTACTACGCTCATTTATCCGATATGCGCGCTATGCCGAAAAATGAAATGGAAGCCATTGCTTATCATGAGGGCAACCCCGGTCATCATATGCAAATATCCATTGCGCAAGAGCTAACGGATATTCCCCGCTTTCGTACTCAGGCCAACTTTACGGTGTACTCTGAGGGCTGGGCGCTGTATTCCGAATTGCTGGCCAAAGAAATGGGCGCTTATCAGGACCCGTACTCGGATTTTGGCCGTTTGGTAACCGAAATGTGGCGGGCTGTGCGTCTGGTGGTTGATACCGGACTGCATGCCAAAGGCTGGACAGAAGAAGATGCGATTGCCTATTTTCAACAGCATACCCCAATCCCTTTAGAAGCGGTTCGCTCCGAAGTGCGTCGCTATTTCGTGATGCCAGGGCAGGCTACTGCCTATAAAATTGGCATGATCCGAATTCAGCAGCTTCGGGCTCAGGCGGAGGAGGCTTTGGGGGAGCGCTTTGATATTCGCCAGTTCCATGACACCGTATTGGGCGGTGGCGCCTTGCCGCTGGATCTGCTGCAGCGTCGTGTTGAAAGCTGGATTGCAAGTCAGCAATCCTGATCATTGTTTTTAGCCTGCCTCTATAGCCTGGGGCAGGCGATACCACATTGAGTAGTGCATGGAAGGAACACCAAAACAACCATCCAACCTTTCTTTATTGCTGCAAAGTCTGTTGCAGGAAGCCCGGCAATTACCGGAACAAGGCAAGGTGGCTGATTATATTCCGGCCCTGGCTGCGGTGGCGCCGGAGCAAACGGCGATAGCGGTCGCTACCCTGGATGGCGAGCTGCACACTGCCGGTGATGCCAGTCAGTGTTTCTCCATCCAAAGTGTTTCGAAAATCTATGGCCTGGTACTGGCGATGAACCGGTTGGGCGATGATGTCTGGCAACGGGTGCATATGGAACCTTCCGGCCAGCCGTTTAACTCCATTGTGCAGTTGGAGTGGGAGCATGGCATTCCGCGCAATCCCTTTATCAACGCCGGTGCCATCGTGGTGGCGGATATGCTGGTATCGCACTATTCAGCCAGTAAAGCCGCCTTACTAAACTTTATTCGCAAATTGGCCGGTACTGAGCAAATCTGGGCCGATAACATCGTCTATCAGTCGGAAAAAGAGCATGGCAACCGCAATGCTGCTCTGGCTTATTTGATGAAAAGCTTTGGCAATATAGAAGCGGAAGTGCCGCAGGTGCTCGATCACTATTTTTATCAGTGCTCGGTGGAGATGAGTTGTGAGCAACTGGCTCGAAGTTTGGTATTTTTGGCCAATCGTGGCCAGGATCCCTGGACTGAGCAGATGATTTGCAGTCGTCGTGATGCCCACAGAGTGAACGCCATTTTATCCACCAGTGGCATGTACGATCAGTCGGGAGAGTTTGCCTTTACGGTGGGGTTACCAGCCAAAAGCGGCGTCGGTGGGGGGATTGCTGCCATCGTGCCCAATTATGGAGTCATCGCCGCCTGGAGCCCCCGTTTAAACAGCTTTGGCAACTCCTGTCGTGCTATGTTCATGGTAACCCGGCTGGCTGAACAACTCGGCTTGTCGGTATATTGAAAAACGGGCCCTTTGGCCCGTTTTGCTTACTCAGTGTCTTCATAGCCCCAGGGCGTGGGTGGCAAGTCCACTGGCTTGGTCAAATCAAAATCTACCCGAAGCTCCCGGCCTTCACGCGTTAAGCGATAGGCAAAAAACTCCCCGGGATAGATGTACATATGCCAGGTATTCCACAAGGATTGCGGTTGACGGCGGCGAATAAAATCGTGTTTGGAAAAATCATCAGCTGGAAAAGACTGAGCATGCGGCCAACCTGCATCCACCGTGTGACCACCATACATGGTGGCATTGTCAGGCACACCTTCTTCAGTACGGTGATCATGCTTCAGTTGAATACCAGAGCCGGTTTTGGTCAGGATCCAGGTGCGGGAGTGGTTGTCACCGATATGAAAAGGAATTTCCAGCCGATCGTCGCTGCAACGGCGGACATGCATTACCAGGCGGTTCTCAGTAAAGGTTTCAACACCGGTAAAGTTAGCTTCGGTGACCCTGCCTTCAAAGGCCTGGCCACAATAGCGGGCGATATTTTCGAAAAACTGATCCTGTGCCGGGACTGAGACCGTTTGGGCAACTAGCTGACAGCTACCGGCTGCCAGCGCAAAACTAACCGCAAGTTGTTTTACCATGAGCAACTATTTCCTTTATAGTTATTGTGACTTAACCGCATGGTACCCAGTCTGAGGCTGAGGTGCAAACTCCACGTCCCTGATGCAGGTACTTTTAACCAACAGGATCCTTTGTTACGTGATGTCGTCTCCTTTCCGTTTTCGTATTGCCAGTGTCAATTTGCTCAATTACATCGAGCCGCCGCTTGCCAGCTACGAGTACGATGCTATCTATACCCAGGCGCAGTGGCAGCAAAAGCAGCAATGGCTTCAGCAGTTTATTGAGCAACAGCAGCCCGATATTATTGGCTTTCAGGAGGTTTTTAGCTGTGAGGCCCTGCAGCAACAATTGCTTGCGCTGGGTTATCCGTTTTTTGTGGTGGTGCAACAGCCAGAACTTGTATCCGATTACATTTATCACAAGCCGGTGGTGGCATTGGCATCCCGCTATGAAGTAACCTCCTGCGCGGCTTTAACCGCAGATCCTGCCTTGCTCAGTGCCGCAGGCTTAGCAGGCTTGCACTTTAGCCGACTGCCTCTGCGGGCAACCATTCAGCTGCCGGCTTTCGGGGCGCTGGATTGCTGTGTGGTGCATTTAAAGTCCAAGCGACCTCAGCTTGATCTGACTTTATTGCCTGAGGTCGATAATAGCTCATTGCATGCAGCCTTTGGCAGTTGGGCATCCACGGTGCAACGAGGAACCGAAGCCCATCTTTTGATCCACGCACTCTGCCAAAGACGACAGCAGCAGCGCCTGCCACTGGTGCTGATGGGAGATTTAAATGATACCTTAAGCGAAGCCTCCCCTTTAGCAATTCTTACTGAGGCTGGCGAACTCTGGCAACAACAAGCTAATGCGAATGGACTTGAAGCCTCTGGCTGGAATCCTGTCCGGCTGCACGATGCGTTAGCGTTGGCAAACCAGCAGCAAGCCAGCCCGGGTGTCGTGCGGCCAGCTACCCACTACTATGGCTCCAGCGGCTCAGTGCTGGACTATATCTTGTTATCGGATGAGTTTGCAGGTCAGCATCCGGCTTGTCGGGCCGATGTGCTCAGTTACCATACGGTCGATAAACACCTGGTTCGGCCGGATTACAGTTTGGATGCCTACAGCAGTGATCACGCACCGGTACTGATTGAATGTCAGTTTGTACGCCCATAGTCTAAGTTGCAAGCCCAACATTCTGCAGTAAAGTAGCCTTATAAGCTCTAAGGTTAATGAGCTGATTTTGAATGGAGCAGGGCAATGACGAGCTATCAGGCACACTATCACACAGCGATGACCGATCCCGAAACCTTTTGGCTGGAACAAGCGCAGCAGTTGCCGTGGTTTCAGCTTCCAGGCAAAGCTTTAGAGCAGCTATCAGCCAACCGCTACCGCTGGTTTGGTGATGGCAGGTTAAATTGCAGTTATCTGGCTCTGGATCAGCATGTGGCAGCCGGCAGGGGGGAGCAAAATGCGCTGATTTACGACTCCCCGGTCACCAATACTCAGCAATGCTACACCTATAGCCAGCTGTTGCAGCAAGTTGAGCAATGCGCCGGAGCCATGCAGCAGCTTGGCGTTACCACCGGCGATCGGGTGGTGATCTATATGCCGATGATCCCGGAAGCGGTGATTGCCATGCTGGCCGTGGCACGGCTTGGCGCCATTCACTCGGTGGTGTTTGGTGGTTTTGCTGCTCATGAGCTGGCCATACGGATTGATGATGCTAGCCCCAAGCTGATTATCAGTGCCAGTTGTGGCATTGAGGTCACCAAAGTTATTCCCTACAAACCACTGCTGGATAAAGCACTGACCCTGGCATCCCATCAGCCGGTGGCCAGCTTGATTGTGCAGCGTGCGCAGTTAGCCGCCGAACTGCAACCCGGGCGTGATCACGATTGGCATCAAGCCTTAGCCAGTGCTCAACCGGCTAAGGCTGTTCCGGTTGCGAGCGATCATCCACTCTATATTTTGTATACCTCGGGCACCACCGGCAAACCAAAAGGGGTGGTACGTGACCATGGTGGTTATGCGGTGGCACTGAACTACAGCATGGCCGCAATTTACAATGTACAGGCGGGCGATGTATTTTTTGCAGCATCCGATGTTGGCTGGGTGGTGGGGCACTCGTACATTGTGTATGGCCCCTTAATTGCGGGTTGTACCACAGTGTTATACGAAGGCAAGCCGGTGATGACCCCGGATGCCGGTGCTTTCTGGCGTTTGTGTCAGCAGTATCGGGCCAAGGTGTTGTTTGCTGCACCCACGGCGTTTCGGGCCATTCGAAAAGACGATCCGGACGCGCAGTTATTGCAAGATTATGATTTAAGTGTGCTTGAGTGCATCTTTATGGCCGGGGAGCGGCTGGATCCGGCCACCTACGACTGGACCACTGAAAAAACCGGTAAGCCTGTGGTCGATCACTGGTGGCAAACCGAAACCGGCTGGCCCATTTGTGCCAATCTGATGGGCATTGAGCCCTTGCCGGTAAAACCGGGTTCATCCTCAGTGCCGGTGCCAGGATTTTGCATCGAGGTGCTGGATGATGCCGGCAGAGTATTGCCGGCCAATCAGCAAGGCAATATTGCTATCAAACTGCCGTTGCCACCAGGCTGCCTGCAAACCATCTGGGGCAATGATGAGCGCTTTGAGGCAGGGTACTTGAGCAACTTCCCCGGCTACTACAGCAGTGGCGATGGTGGTTACATCGATGAAGATGGTTATGTCTTTATTATGGGACGGACCGATGATGTGATCAATGTGGCTGGTCACCGTTTATCGACCGGGGAAATGGAGGAGATCATTGCCCGTCATCCGGCGGTGGCTGAGTGCTGTGTGATAGGCATTGCCGATGCATTAAAAGGCCAATTGCCCTTTGGTCTGGTGATGGTGAAAAATGGCAGCGCCATTTCGCCAGAGCAACTGGAGCAGGAGCTGGTCGCCATGGTGCGCGAAGACATCGGCGCTGTGGCTTGCTTTAAGCAGGCTAAAATCGTGCAAAAACTGCCGAAAACCCGCTCCGGTAAAATTTTGCGAAAAGTACTGCGCGAGATAGCAGATGGTAAAACACCACAAGTGCCATCCACCATTGAAGATCCTAGCTGTCTGGAAGAGATCCGAATGCATTTGCCTTGATCCCCGCCATAGGTCTCTGCAATTGGCAGTACATGCTTAACTGGCTATACTGCCGCAAAAAGAACAGAGGACTGTGGTGTGGATTTATTTATGGTGATGCTCGGAGGCTCGCATCCACGAGCCAATACCGAGTTGCATGATGTGGTTTTTGTGGCAGGCGAAACCTTGGAGCAGACTTATCCGCAGCTTCGTCAGCTATGGTTTGCCGAGCCTAAAGGACTGCACATGGATGCCTGGATGCGGGCACGGACGGTGGATGGATTTCAGCTGCAGCTGGTGCAAGAACCGGTGCAGCAAGAATACAAGTTGTTCTTTTTAAATCTGGGTGGCTATCACGAGGCTGTCTTTGGCGAAGATCACCGTTATCTGCTGGTGGTTGCCAAAGACCGGGCCGACGCCAAGCAAAAAGCCAAAGCCCGGCAATTGGCGAGCTGGGACAAGCCGCATACCGACCATGTTTTTGCTGTCGATCAATGCCTGCCAGTCAATCAGGTGGGAGACTACTTTGTGCAGCTCATTCCGACCAGCCAGCCTGATGATCTGATGTTCGAAAATGTTTACATTGTACTACCAACCACCGATGTGGTGACTGGATCTGCCTGAGAGGGCTTAGCTTCCTGCTGTGTTGGCTCAATCACCAGTGCCAGGCCGCGTCCCCTGGGATCGGCGACCGCAGTAGTGCCCTGTGCTGTGCGCTGAATGGCCTGGATATCCCCCAGGCTCCAGCGCTGCAGATGGATACGGTAGCCCATAGCAGTAAGCTGCTGTTGAACCTGCTCGCTCAGAGGCTGATACGGCTCGATGGCAATCTGATCTTTGGGCAGTAACTGATGGTGAAAACGCGGTGCTGCCACGGCATCTTCGAGTGACATACCGAAATCATACAGGTTATTGATCACCTGAAAGACCGAGGTAAAGATGGTGGAGCCGCCGGGGGTACCCAGCACCAGCCGTACCTCGTTTTCCTGCACCAACAAGCTGGGTGTCATCGAGGACAGCATCCGCTTACCCGGTTCGATGGCGTTGGCATTGCCACCTACCACCCCAAAGGCATTGGGAACCCCTGGCTTGATGGCAAAGTCATCCATTTCGTTATTCATTAAAAATCCAGCACCTGTCACCACCACACCACTGCCAAAATCCAGATTCAAAGTATAGGTATTGGCCACCGCATTGCCGGCATGATCGACAATGGAAAAATGCGTGGTTTGTGGGGATTCCAAGCCGGGTTTGACGTGCTCTGTGGCTGAGATGGCGTCCGGGTTAATTTCCCGGGCCCGACGCGCCAGGTAATCGTCAGTCAGCAACTGTTGCTGCGGTACCTTGGTAAACGCCGGATCACCCAGGTAATCGGCCCTGTCGGCAAAGACCCGCTTGGAAATCTCGGCCAGTAAATGCACATACTGCGCCGAGTTATGGCTGACACCTGCAAAATCGTGCTGGCGATGCTGCTTTAAACTTAGCAACTGACTGAGCGCAATACCGCCTGAGCTTGGTGGTGTCACCGTAATTAGCTGGTAATCGCGCCAGGGGAAAATGAGTGGCTCGCGCCAGAGGGCCTGATAACTGGCCAGATCCTCTAAACTTATCAAACCGCCACCGCGCTGCATTTCTGCCACGACTAGCTCAGCCGTTTTCCCCTGGTAAAAATCGGCAGCACCCTGTGCCGCGATACGACGTAAAGTCGCCGCCAGCTCTGGTTGCTGAAATAACTCACCTGGGGCCATGTTGGCAAAGTAATCGGCAAAATTGGTTTTGCCCCGGTAGCGCTCAAGCGCACTGCCACCGTATTGCTGCAAAGTCTCTGGCACCTTAAAACCCTGCTCAGCCAACTCAATGGCCGGTTGCACCAACACAGACCATGGCAGGGAGCCAAAGCGCTGATGCGCCTGCCACATGCCCATCACGGTGCCTGGCACACCGGATGCTAAATGCCCAATCAAACTCAGATTATCAATCACCTGGCGGTCATCATCGAGGTACATATCCCGGTACGATGCTAATGGCGCTGTTTCCCGGTAATCAAGATAATACGGCTCGCCTTCAAACCAAATCACCATAAAGCCGCCGCCACCGAGATTACCGGCTTCCGGGTAAGTCACGGCCAAACTAAAGGCGGTGGCAACGGCGGCATCTACCGCATTGCCGCCTTGCTGCAAAATCTGCTGTGCAGTTATGGCGCCATAGGCATCCGGGCTGGCAACGGCGGCATAGCCAGCAGGCTGCTCAGCAGCGACAACGGACATCCATGTCAAGGCTGCGGCGAAACTGCTCAAAAATAGACCAGATCGAAGGGTTTGCATAAGTAGATTCTCTCTAATGAAGCCACCACCTGCCATGAAGTTGTCGGCTCATGTCTGAACAGTCGGCGCATTCAAGGTCTTGCAAGGAATTATCTTGTGGTAATCCTGATGCTATTGCAAGCCAGCGTGCGATAACAGCGCAGACAAAGATTGAAATCAGGCACAATAATGTATATATTCCGCAAAATATTTGAACCTAAATTTACAGGAGTGTTTTTATGATTACATTTGGACGTGTTGCGCTTTCGGTTGCTTGTGCTGTGGCTCTTAGTGGTTGTGCAGCCAATATGCAAAGCAGTACCAATACCTCGGAGCAAAATACCAGCTCTGTCTATGCACAAAGCCCGGGTTTGGTGCTGAATGAACATCTGAATGGCTTCCAGCATATTTCATTGCAGGAGCTTAGCTCAGAGCAATTCAAGATCACTTTCCCAGGTGTGACCAGCTTTGAGTTTGCTGCCAGAGACATCACAGCAGAGCAAAAGCAAGCTCTGGAAACATTGAGCAATGCGCTGCATCAAATTGATTACCAGGCACTAGAGGTATTGGGGCATACCGATAATCGCGGTAATTATGACTACAATCTGCAACTTTCCCGTGAAAGAGCAAAAGTGGTCACTGAATACCTGCTTGGTTTGGGCCTTCAGTCCGATAAGCTGGGGTACCATGGTAAAGGACCGGATGAGCCAATCGCTGATAATAACTCTGCCGCTGGTCAGGCACAGAATCGTCGCATTGAAATTCTGGTTTATCTTTAATAGCTACAACGCGGCAACAACTCAAGTTGAGTTGTTGCCGTCTGCTTGATCTAGCCACTGACACTGACCATCAATTCATTCGCCCGCCGCATCAGGCGCTCTGCATTACGTACCTGGTGTGTTTTAAGTAGTTCGCCCGAGAGTGTCAGGTATTTATCGGCTAATTGCCGCCGTAAGCGAATGTTTAGTTCAAAATCATTCGGCCAAATGGCCGCATACTGCTGCCATTGATCGTAGATTGCATCCACTTCCGCTGTTTCTTCGCTTTGTTCCAGTGCGCTGCTTAATGCACGAAAGCGATACTGATAAAATACTTCTGCGGCAGCATATGGAAATTCAGGCTCACTGCCTTGCTCATGCTGCTTTTGGTAATAAGCCATGGCATCGATCGCTGATTGCATATGCAGACCTTGCTCAATCAGTGGTTGAGCCTGCTCTACAGCGAAAAATGCTGCTTGCCCAATGCTGAGCAATTGCTGCAGTTTTGCCGCATTATGTTCATACATCGCCAACTCGAAATCCTGAACAAAAAGTTGCACGGCTTCTTCATTTGGCTGCGGCTGGTAGCTTGGGTCAATCCGCTTTAAGTCTGCCAGTACCTGGTATGGGTTCGTTGCCTCAGGATCCCGGCTGTAATTTTGTGCCACTAACATGGTTGTGAGTTGGTTTTGCAGTACCTCAATGGCGCTTTGTTTACTACGGGCAACCCGATTGCGAACCGCTGCTAATTGGTGAGAGTCCGGATAAAGTTGGCCTGCTTGTTCGGTTAAATGTTCAATTTCAATGTAATTTGGATAGCGCTCTGACCGGTCACTTAATAAGGTGTCTATTTGTTGCTCAAAATAGCTCAGCATGGTTGAGGCGTGAAAGTTGAGCAGACCGGACGAAATAATTGGGTTGTGATCAGTGAGCTTTTCCAGCTCTTCAAGGACTTCTGTCGGTTGAAGTTGTACCAGGTTGGCTTGATACGACAAAGTCGCTTGATGTGCGGCTAAAGCTTGTTGTAACTCTTGCAATGAACCTTGCTGTCCCTGAACATAAGAAATGCCTGCGGTCAGCATCATAATGCCTGCGGCAGTTGTCAAAAATACCGGCCATACCGGACGATTTAACTGACGCATTAATTGGCCCACTGAAGCGGTCCGTTTATTGCCATCAAACATCAATGCACGGCGAAAGGCTGCCCATTGTAAGAAATTTAAATGGGCCGGCTTACTGGCTTTTTTCTGCTCACGCTGGGCTTTATCGGCAGGCAAACGGTGAAATGGGTGTTTGCTGGTTAACAGCTCGTAAGCCAGACACGCAAAAGAATACACATCATCCGATGGTGTCGGTGCATGGCCAGCCAATAGCTCTGCACTGGCATAGGCTGGTGTAAAGCCACTGACCGGTGTCGCCTGTGATTGCTCTTGAGCCGCATAGATATCTACATTTTGTTGTAACTTCTGGGCGACCCCAAAATCCAGCAGTTTCACATGGCCGTTTCGATCCAGCATAATATTGGCTGGCTTTAAATCTGCATGCACTATCCCTTGCTGGTGAGCGTATGCGAGGCCATCGGCAATTTGCTCTAGTAGCTTCTGTGCAAATTTATAGGGCAATCCATTAGGTTTATAGCGGTTGATCACTTGCTCTAGGGTTTCACCATCCAGATATTCCATCACCAGAAAGAAATGCCCTTCGTCTGAACTGACATCAAATAAGCGAATAATATTGGGGTGAGCGAGCTGTTGTGTTTTCCGGGCTTCTTGCAACAACAGCTGCAGCGCTTCTGGCTGATCGACAAACTGTTTTTGCAATACCTTGATTGCGACAAATGGCTCAGCAATGCCTGCTTGTTCCAGGAATGTATCCCGTGCCCGGTAAATATGACTGATACCGCCAGAGCCAATCAACTTCTCGATTTGATAGCGTTGCTGCAGCATACTGCCGACTTTAAGGTGGGAGCTGGCAGCTGTGGTGATTTCTTTTGTCGCTGTTGTGAGCAATTGGGTTCTATCTGCACTGCTTCCTTGCGAACCATGGGTAGAGCTATCAGTCAGGTTGGATGTAAGATCAGGGCTAACAGATTGATCTACATCGTTTAAATCTTGCTCATGAGTTGTACTCGTCATGGTTGTATTCATTCCTTGTGGTAAAGCTACGTCGTTTCAAAACAGAACTAACCATAAATTTTACTTAATTATCTACATTCAATCAATTGTTCACGATAAAGTAAATTTGTTATTATTAAGCAAAGTGCGATCGAGAGATCCTAAACTATTGTTTTAGTCGGGCTGACAGCCATTGACTGTTTCTGTTTTCATGAGGCTCTTATGACTGCTATTCAAGCACCTACACATTACACTGGTATTTACGTGAGTGATGTATGGCAAAACTGCTACTTGATTAGCAGAGATCTTCTTACATCTTATGATCTTGCAGACTCTGAGTGTGTAATGCATTGCCCGCTGCAAGCTGAGTATTTTTTGCGGCAAATAGAGCCTGTTATTGCACGTCAGCAAATACTGCTTGATCTTTACCGTTATGCGCACATGGGTGCAGCCCCCCAAAAAATAGCAGCTCCAGAGCAACTGTTAAAATCTGTAGCTGAAATTGTCTCTTCAGGTGAACTTCGCGTGTTTAAAGTCAGAGATGGGCATGAAGTTTCAGATTGATAGCATTTTTTGCTAATGTAAGAGTTTATTAATTAAATTTAAGTTAACTTTATTGTTGATCTTCATGCGACTCATGGCTATCATTACTCGGTTTTTTTAACAGTGCACAAGTCTGCAACCTTCCGAATGGGAGGCTGATCATTTAAGGAAGAGGTAATCAGAATGTGGCTTGAACTTTCTGTTGTCAGCTATCACCGTTTATCACCCCGTTTGAAGACCGTGATGCGTTTTGAAGCTAGCGGGGGCTCCATCGGTCGTTCAGAGCAAGCCAGTTGGCAGCTGGCAGATCCGGAGCGAATTGTTTCAGGTCTGCACGCCACTGTCGGATCGGATGGTCAAGGTTTTTACATTGAAGATCTTTCTACCAATGGGCTTTTCATTAACAATTCATCCGATCTGATTGGCAAAGGGAATCGACGCTATTTAAAACAGGGCGACACCTTGCTGCTGGGTGACTATGAACTGCAGGTGAGTGGCATTGAGCTGCGTCAGACCATAGGCAGTACGGCTGCTCCGGGGCATGTCTGGCATGACGAGGTTGCCGCTGTTGGTGAGCCTCTCTCTGTTGTTTCTTCCCGAACAGATTTCCATGGTGTGATGATGTCGGAAGCTGATCCACTTGTTTCACCTGGTTCCCACGATGCTGTTGACTCGCAACTGGACGATTTTTTTCATGTACAACCACTCATACCAGATGATTGGTCCAATGACATCGGCCAGCAGCCGAGCTCGAGTGAACAGAGCGCTGATGATGCCTTTTCGGCCGTAACTATCCCAATGGATGTGGCAGCGGCTGGTATGCCAAAGGCGGATGATGCCTTCAGTATTTCGGAGCAGAAAAAAATCCAGGCATTTTTGCAGGGGTTGCAATTAACACCAGAACAAATGAAGTTGTTGAACCAATCGGAACAAAGCTGGCAACTATTAGGTGAAGCATTGCGTGCTTCGCTTGATGGGTTAATGGCTATGATGCGAGCCCGCTCAAAAGTCAAAAACACCTTACGGGTCAATCAAACAACCTTTCAAGCCCGGGAAAACAACCCACTTAAGTTTTCTGCCAGCTTTGAGGATGTATTTCACACTTTATTTGCCAGCAGCAACACGGGTTTCTTAACCCCCAAACAGGCCGTTCACTCAGCCTTTCAGGACATGAGTAAACATGAAGTGGCTTTGCTGGATGCCAGTCGAGCAGCGATGCAAGCCATGTTGTCCAGAATATCCCCTGAGTCGATTCGCCGCAAAGATGTAGGGAGTGGCGTGCTGGATAAACTAAGCAGCGTGCATGCAAAAGCTCGGCACTGGGCAATTTATGAGCTGTATCATCAAGAATTAACTGAACAATTGGCCAAAAACACGCAAAGAGGTTTCAGTGATGACTTTATTGATGCCTACGAACAATCAATCAAATCCGTTGAATAACCCATAAAGGATCTGTCTATGAAAGTTTTAAGTCATGGCATTGCAGTAGTGATATCACTGTTTTTCTTGTCTTCATGCCAAGTGATGTATTCTACCTTTCCTCCATCCACCACACTGCACTTCAGAGTGGCAGCTGATTTGAATCCGGATCAGAATGACCGGCCTTCTCCCGTGATAGTAAAAGTCTTTGAACTTGCCTCCAAAACAATTTTTGAGAACCAGGATTTTTTTGCTTTGTACGATGACCCTTCGGCGGTGCTAAGAACGGACTTACTCAAAAAAGATGAGTTTGTGTTTGAACCGGGTCAGCAAAGTCAATCCAGGATGGAGTTGCACCCGGCAACTAAAGCTGTCGGTGTCATTGTTGCGTATCGGGATATTGAAAATGCCCGGTGGCGCGCTGTGGTTGATGTAAAACCTACCGGCTACGACAACCAATATGTCTATATCGAGTCACTTGCGGTGTATATCCGAGAGCATGACACAGCCAGACGGCAACGCTGAAAGCAAGGAGTAGGAAATCTTTATGAGTCAGTTAAATCGTGTTGCCTGGTTGGAAGGGATTTTTTTACGCCCACAACACTTTCAACAACAAGAGCGTTATTTAAACCACCGGCTGCAGCGCAGCTGTGAATTGCTCTCTGCTCACGGTTGGGGACTTGCAGCACTTGACATTGATCAGAATAAGCTACGTTTTGGTCAGTTTGCAGTGAATTCCCTGGATGCCATCTTACCTGATGGTTACTTATTGGAACTTCCTTTAGTGGATCCTGTCCCTGAGCCTATTGAGATCCCAAAAGTGTGCCGTGATGAGCTGATTTATCTGTGTGTTGCCATGGATAAAAGTTCTGCACGAAATATTGCTGAGCATGGCAGTGCAGATATTACCCGTTTTGCCTACCATGATGCCGATGTAATGGACTCTACCCAGGACGACCTTGCGGTCGAAACCATCCAGCTCGCCCAGGTTCGTAGCTTTTTAAAGCGGGAGAGTGAGGAAAGAGGTGGCTTCATCAGTATTCCTTTAGCCAAGGTGAAAGAGGTATTGGAGGAAGGGGAAATAAAACTGGATACCAAGTACATCCCTCCGGTGCTCAGGACCCAAAGCAATCATGTGCTTTGCAGCTTTATCGAGGAAGTGCTTGGTATGCTTAAACAGCGGGCAGATGCCTTAGCGGTAAGGATTGGTAAAGGGCAGGGTACCGCCAATTCTATCGCTGACTTTTTGATGCTACAGATGCTGAATCGTTATGAGCCTGAGCTCAGACATTTGCAGCAGAACACGGCTACGCACCCTGAGACCTTGTATCGAACCATTGTCGCATTAGCCGGTGAGCTAGCAACCTTTACCACCAAAGAAAAGCGGGCTCAGTCTTTTCCTCCTTATCAGCATCAGGACTTAACCACGGTATTTGGTAATTTGCTGGTGTTACTGAACCAGACGCTGAGTGTGGTTTTGGAACAGACAGCGCAAGCTTTGCCTCTTCAGATGGGTAAGTTCGGCATCATGGTCTCAGCATTAACCGACAAAGGCATTTTGGATAATGCTCAGTTTATTGTGGCCATTGCGGCAGATGTCCCTACCGAAGATATCCGTAAGCACCTGCCCTCAAGGATAAAGATTGGTCCGGTAGAGCACATCCGTGAGTTGGTCAATAACCAGCTTCCAGGGATCGCAGTCACAGGTTTACCTGTCGCCCCCAGGCAGGTTCCTTATCATGCCGGCTATCACTACTTCCAGTTAGAAAAAAATAGCATTTACTGGGAGAAGTTAGCAAGCAGTGGTGGGCTTGCCCTTCATATCTCAGGAAATTATCCGGGATTAAAAGTTGAACTTTGGGCTATTAAGTCGTAGTCAGTGCAGATGTAACAGGAAAATTAGTTATGACGGATCGTACAGTACTTAAACCAAGGCCTGGTGGGCGCAAACCAGCAAAAGACAGCACGGAACACCAGAATCAGGCAGCTGCGGTTCATGCTGACCGAACCGTATTGGCCGCTGCTGTCACACCCTCTCAACAAACAAGCAAGCCAAGGCAGCAGTCCTTACTTATTAGTGATAACCCTCTGATTGAAGAGGCCGGTGATTTGTTCTCCTTAATCGGGCCGATACGAAGTACCGCCTCTCATCCCGATGTGATGGGATTAAAAGGGCATTGCATTGAACTTATCGAGCATTACGAACAACGTTTGCGGGTTCGTGGTGTTGAAGGTGATGCCATTCGCAATGCGCGCTATTGTTTGTGTTCCTTTATTGACGAAGCCGTTTTAAATACCAGTTGGGGCAGCGAAAGCGACTGGGCGGCTTTTAGTCTGTTGTCGAACTTTTACCAGGAAACTTTCGGTGGCGAGTATTTTTTCACCTTATTGGATAGTGCTTTGACCGATCCTAAAGCGCACATTCAGTTACTCGAGCTGATGTATCTGTGCTTATCATTTGGCTTTGTCGGTAAAATGCGGGTTGCTGAGCAGGGTTATCAACAACTGAATGCCATTCGGGACCGCGTTTATAAAGCGATCAAAGCAGAGCGAGGCGAGCCACCTCGTGAGTTGACACCTGATTGGCATGCATCCGTACTTGCTGTTGAGTCCGGGCAGAAAAGCTTTCCTCTGTGGGTAATATGCTCAGTAGCTGCCGCTTTGCTCCTGTGTGGTTACATGTACCTCAGTTACTTGATCAATGAGCGCTCAGATGAGGTCAACCGAGCCCTGGTCACCCTTGTTCAACTGCCCGAACAAGCTGAGAGCATTACCAGCATTAATAGCAAGGTATCCCAGGAAAGCAGACGGTTATCGCTGCTATTACAAACAGAAATTAATCGCAATTTGTTAGAAGTGATTGAGCTCTCAGACAGAGTGCGCATCCGGGTTGGCAATGATCAATTGTTTTCATCCGGCAGCACCAATATCACGGAAGGGTTCTTACCGGTAGTGCATAAAATTGCCCGCTCCCTGGAAGGTTCGGATGGCCGGATCCTGGTGAATGGTTATACCGATGACTTACCGATTTTTTCAACGCGCTATCCCTCAAACTGGCATTTATCGTTGGCGCGGGCAAACTCGATGGCGGATGCCTTAGCCGCAGGTGCAGATTTGCATGGTCGGTTATGGCCAGAAGGCCGGGGAGAAGTTGATCCCTTGGTGCCTAACGATACAGTCGAAAACCGTGCGCGTAACCGCAGGGTTGAAATTGATTTATTACCGAACTAAGCAGGAAGGGATGCCTTATTATGCGTTTAAATAGGTTTTGGCAGACATTGGTACGTTACGGCCGCAAAGGCTGGTTGATCACTCTGCTGGGTTTAGCTGCGGTAGCTTTATTGATTTGGTTTGGCGGCCCAATGGTGGCCATTGCTGGCTATGAGCCCTTAGCGTCAGTGAGCGCCCGGATTATTACGCTGTTATTGCTGGTCATTTGTTGGGGAGCCTGGTATTACATTCGAGGCATCCGTGAGCGCCAGTCGCACCATCAAGCGGTCGAGGAGTTGTTGAGTAACGAACTTGGTGAGCAACAAAGCTCGGTGGCTCAGCACGACATCACGGTACTGCGTGAACGTATTCAAAAAGCGCTGGATATCTTAAAACATGCCAGTTTTGGTCAAAGTAAAGACACTTACCACTTACCCTGGTACATGCTAATCGGTCCTCCTGGTTCGGGTAAGACCACAACTTTGCACAACTCGGGTCTTGAGTTTCCTCTGCGAGAGCAAATGGGGGTTGACTCGATAGAAGGAATAGGTGGCACCCGCCAGTGCGATTGGTGGTTCACGAACAAAGCGGTTTTTATTGACACTGCCGGGCGCTACACCACTCAGGATAGCCATAATCAGCAAGATGCTGGTGCCTGGAAAGGTTTTCTTGGTTTACTTCGAAAATACCGCCCCAAGCGTCCTATCAATGGGGTTATTGTCTTTGCCAGCCTGGCAGAGCTTCTGAAGCAAACCAGAACCGAACGTAACCTGCATGCCAGAGCGATTAAGCAGCGAATTCAAGAGTTGCAAAATCAACTCGGGATGACATTTCCGGTGTACATGCTGTTGACCAAAGCGGATTTGATTGCTGGGTTTTCTGAGTTTTTTGACGATCTTTCTGCCGAGGAGACGGAGCAAGTATGGGGCATGACCTTTCGCCCTGAACAAGCTTCCAGTGAGCAAGGGGAAATAGCACTTTTTAATAAAGAATTTCACGCCATGCTGAAGCGCCTGCAAATGCGATTGTTTCATCGATTGCAATACGAGCATGGTGTTGAGAATCGTAATGCGATTTTTGAATTTCCACGACAACTCAGAAGTGCGCAAAGTGCTGCCGATGATTTCTTAAAAGAAATTTTTTCACCCAACCCATTTGAAAAGCCCATCATGTTACGTGGTATCTATGTTGTCAGTGCCACGCAGCAAGGTATCCCCATTGACCAGATCAGCCCTCAGCTCAGTCATGAACTGCAACTGGCAGAGCTGCCTAAACGTCAGCTCACAGGGGAAGGCAAGGGTTTCTTTATTAAGAAGGTGTTTGATAGCATTATCGTGCCTGAGCGGGAACTGGCATCGGTTAATTTGCGGCACCATACCAAAGTCAAATGGTTACGCCATGGTGCCATGGCATTTACAGCTCTTGGTACAGTGGTTTTATCCACCTTGTGGTTGAAAAGCTACCAATGGAATCTTGGGCTGGTCGCAAAGGTGACGGATGCGGTGAATCAGTATCAGGACAGCAGCACCTCACAACTTAGCGTATCGGATGATCTCTACGCATTGAACGAGCGTTTGCATGTCCTTCGGGCTTTACCTGCTGGTTATGATGGCCACTTACCTGATGGAGGCCCCAGAGATATGGGTTTGTATCAAGGTGCTAAGCTAGGCCAGTCAGCTCGCAGAGCCTATCAAAATGCGCTTGTTGCAGATTTTGGCCCCTTCCTCGCGAAAGCTATGGCGGATGAAATGCAATCAAATGCCCGGCATCGGGATTATTTGTACGAAACGCTAAGAAGCTATTTAATGCTTTTTAAGCCGGCTAATTTTGATGCAGAGCATATTCAGGAGTGGTTCCGTCTGTACCTGAACCGTCAGTTAGCTTCAGAGTTGCATGCTGATTTACGCCAACAGCTTGAACTTCATCTGCACGCTTACTTGCAAGGTGGGGTCAGTGGCTTGGCTTACGACAGCACTCTGGTAAGCCAGGTACGCGAAGATCTGATGAATGTACCCTTAGCAGAAAGAGCTTACCAACGTATCAAAACTGAATTGTTGCAAAGTCATATTCCTGACTTCGCGCTCGCTGATGTACTGGGTTCAGACAGTTTACGGGTAGTTACCCGAAAAAGTGGGCAGTCGTTGCAACAAGGGATCCCTGGTTTGTTTACTTATCAAGGGTTTCACGGTTTGTTCAATGTGCAAAAGAACCGGATTATTCGCCAGCTTATGGAGGATAGTTGGGTGTATGGTGAAGATGAAACCATCAATGCCAGACAAGTGGATAGCGCCTTGACGACCATGGTTAATCAGAAGTATTACCAGGATTATATTCAGTATTGGCAGGCCTTGCTCCAGGACATCAGCATTGTTTCGTTTGATACGCTGGAACACGGTTTGTTTGTTACCCGAACCTTGAGTGGTCATGAGCAACCGATACAACGAATTATCCAGGCGGTGCAAAGCCAGGTGCAACTCACTGAACAACCCGAGTCTGAAGAAATGCAACTGGCTGCTGATGTTGCTGTTCGCGTTGCGCGGACGCAATTTTCATCGCAATACAACCGAATGAGCCGGTTATTGCCGGATGAGCTACCAAACCTGAACCGCAGTAAGCTACCAGGGCAGGAGGTTGAAGCAACATTTTCTTCTTTACTTTCGATACAAGCTGAGCATTTTGATCACATGGCCAATGTGTTGCGCTCCAACCATGAATTTCTAGAGCAGTTGTACCAGCCTGGCAATATGGCACGTCAGGCTTACATGAATCGCCTGCAAAATCGTGATAGCAATCAAATGAATCTGACTTTGCGTAGATTACGTGAAGATATACCTGCACCATTTAGTGACTGGGTCAGTCAAATCTATGCTGGTAGTTCGGTGTTGATTGCAGAAGGCAGTAAACAGCACATCAATGAAGCGTGGCGAGGCACCGTCCTTACCGAGTTCAACCGGTCTATTGCGAATCGTTATCCCATCAACCGGGCCAGTTCCGATGAAATTAAAATCAGAGATTTCGAACGCTTCTTTGGTTATGGCGGCACGCTTGATGAGTTCTTTAATGAGTACTTACGGCCGTTCGTCAATATGCAGCGTGCAGAGTGGAGCTTCAAGCAAGATATTGGTATTAACCCTTCCGTGCTAAGGACTTTTCAGCGCGCTCATCGTATTCGTCAGGCATTTTTTGATGAAGGCAGTCAGAGCATGAACGTTGGGTTTAATCTGCGACCAATTTTTCTTGATCAGCACATTACTCATTTGTTGCTTGAGATCGATGGCCAGTCGTTATCGTACCGTCACGGGCCTCCACGAAATCAGCATTTCGAGTGGCCAGGCGACAGAAATAGGCAGCAAACCCGTTTGGTTTTTACGCCAGCAAACTCTGGATTGCCTACCAGCCGGAGAATTGAAGGTGAATGGTCCTGGTTTCGCTTCTTAGATGAACAAACCCGTCTACGGCCTGAAACAAGGCAAGATGGCTTGCTGTATGTTTCAGAGCAAAGTAACAAAGCCCAGATTCAGATTTTACCTGACTCTGTAAATAACCCATTCTGGAACAGTGACCTGGAGGGATTCCGTTGTCCAGTGAATTTGTAAAGCCGGGTGCAGGTTTTTGTGGCAAGGTCCCGGTATTAGGGGACTTCTTGCAAGAAGGTCTGAGCATCGAATTTAATGATTGTTGGAATGAGTGGTTACGAGCTGCTTTAGCTGTTAGTAAAGAGCAGCTGGGAGCCAGTTGGTTGGATTACTATCTGACCAGTCCGGTATGGCATTTTGCTTTATCCGGTGGCAGCTGTGGTCCAGAGCCTGTGATTGGCACCATGATACCCAGTGTGGATAAAGTTGGTCGTCACTACCCGTTGATTTTGGCAAAACCTGTGCAACAAAGCCCTATTGTTTGCCGGACACAGTCCGATTGGTGTCAACAGTTTGAAGACTTCATTCTGCAAACTTTGGAGGATGACTTTAATTTTCAAAGTTGGCGTGCATCACTGCTTAAATTTTCCTTTTTTTCGCCAGATAGCCCTGTGCCATCACATCATCTCGGCCATGCCGAGCAAAAAGGAAATTGGCTTTTGCATGGTGCATTAACGATGGACAGCATGGCATTACTGCACAGTTTGTTACGGCAAGAGTTTGGTAACTATTGTCTTTGGTGGACCGATGGCTCTGAGTACGTGGATGCGGTGTGTTTAATTTCGAAAGGCATGCCTCTGATTAGTCAATATGCCTCCATGCTGAACGGACAATGGGCTGAGCGTGGTTGGCAAATCAAACCACTCCACGCAACACGGGAACAGAAACAATGATGTCAGTGACTTCTCATGGGCAAAGTCATAAAGGGCTTGTTCGGCAACTGAATGAGGATGCCTGTTTGTTGTTGCCTGAATATGGTGTTTGGGTAGTCGCAGATGGAATGGGGGGCCATGCAGCCGGTGATGTTGCCAGTCAGTTGGTCATTAACACGATCCGTGACGAGGTCATCGATGCTGACCAAGTTAAGCCTCAAACCATCTGTACCGCACTGGAACAAGCAAATCAAAAGGTAGTCGAGTATTGCCAGCAGCACAACCAGGGAGAGCTGGGTGGGTCAACGGTCGTTGTCCTGCTGTTTTATCACCAGCAGTACCATGTGTTCTGGTTGGGCGATAGTCGTCTGTATTTACTACGTCACAATGAGTTGCGGCAAGTCACCAGAGATCATAGTCAGGTGAATGACATGATTGACCAAGGGTTAATCGCGGCAGAAGAAGCGGAAACCCATGAACTGGCCAATGTGATTACTCGTGCGGTCGGTGTGCAAGGGCAGGTGAGTGTAGCATCTCTGAACGGAGCTATTGAAGCTGGAGATCTTTTTCTGCTCTGTACTGATGGCCTGAATAAAGAGCTCTCTGATGACGAGATACAGAGTTACCTACATCATCATGACATTGAAGCTGCCAACAGAGCTTTGATTCATATGTCTTTGGTCGCTGGAGCCAGAGATAACGTCACCTGTGTTCTGGTCAAAGTAAACAGCCTTAACTCTTCCTTAACAACCAATCACTACATTAGTCCAGAGTGTAATAAAACGGTCCCAATATCACTTAAAAAGTAAATTCAGGTTAATTAGATATTTTAAATTGATTTGCTATGGGGTATATTTGTATCCGAAGCCGTTAACTTGTGAATTTTGATGCTAGATTGTGATTTTATAAAGCCTGATTCAATTGCCTGCGAGATCCGCCCGGATGCTCGTTGCGGCATGGATCCACGCTCAGATGTATCGCCCGGTTCACGTTATTATCAATTGAAAGATAAGCGACGTGCACTGCGGGATGCAGAGCGTTCAGCATTAATGAGTGATGATGAGTCCGCTCCTATGCTGAGTGAGTGGATGCAGTTGGCTGAAGATATTTATGCTGCGCTTAGCTCCGAGGCGAAAGACCTGGAGTATGCCGCATGGTTGATTGAAGCGCTGTGCAGGACATCTGGCTTTGCCGGCTTGGCACGCTCTTTTGATTGCGCTCGCGTGTTGATTGAGCAGTTCTGGGATGATTTGTATCCGCAACCGGATGAAGATGGCCTGGAAACACGGATTGCACCTTTGGTCGGTTTGAATGGTTACGAAGGGGATGGCGCTTTAATTTCACCTATTTTAAGTATTCCACTCGTTATCAGTGCTTCCGACAGCAGTTTTGCAACCTGGCAGTATATTCGCGCCAATGAGCAATCCCGTAAAGAAGAGAGTAAAAAGCAGCGGCCAGAGCTTAGTGTGAACCTGGAGTCCATTGTTCAGATTGTGGCTGAGACACCTGCTGAACACTTCGTTGCTTTGTTAACGAGCATGGATGAAGCAACCAAGGCTTTTTCAGCGCTTTCAGCAGCGATGGATGCTGCCATGCATGGTGTGCCACAACCGACCAGCTCAATCTTAAAAGCGATTCAGCAGTGCCGTGATACTGTGCAGTACCTGACTAAAAATAAGTTGGCTGCCTACCATGCCGAGCAAGAAGAGCTGCTCGATGATGCGACGACAGAGGTTGAAACAGCAGAAGGGCACAGCAGCCCAGTTAACAAACAAGTCCAAACCCGGCAGCAAGTGATTCAGTCGTTGCAAGACGCGGCGGCTTTTTTTCGTAAGACGGAGCCGCATTCCCCCATGTCTTATGCGTTAGAGCAAATTATTCATTGGAGTGGCTTAGCATTACCCGAGCTCTTACAAGAGCTTATTGACGATAACAACAGTCGGAACCAGTTCTTCCGGCTAACAGGTATCAATAAAGGCTCAGGTAGTTAACAGCAGATCACTGCGTTACCTGGCACGTTTATACAGCAAAGGAGAGATGTGATGGAAAGCATTCATAGTAAATTATCCCGGGTTCGTAAACCCAGGGTGCACATTACTTATGATGTCGAAACTGAGGGAGCTGTGGTTCAAAAAGAACTTCCTTTTGTGGTAGGCGTGATGGGTGATTTTGCAGGCCAAAATACAGATGCATTAAAGCCACTGAAAGATCGTCGATTTGTTCAGGTGGATCGCGATAATTTTGATGATGTGCTGAAGCGAATGAACCCAAAGTTGTCGTTTAAAGTTGAGAATAAACTGACAGACGATGGTTCCGAGTTCCAGGTTGATCTGCAGTTCAAGTCTATCCGTGACTTTGAGCCTGCAGCTATTGTTAATCAGGTTGAACCCCTTGAGCGACTGATGGCTACCCGGAATAAGTTGCGTGATCTGATGACCAAAATAGATCGCTCTGAAGAGCTCGAGAATATCCTGGAGAAAGTTCTGAACAACGAGAGCGATCTGCAGCAGCTAGCCAATGAGCTGGCACCTGAAGAGGAGAAATGATATGAGTACGGAAACTCTGGCACAAGCTCATGAAACAACGGAGCAACCTGCAGTATCTCTGCTTGAGCAAGCGATTGGCGCCACAAAGCAAACCGACTCTTCACGGGCAGAGGAGCTGTTACGCACCTTAACCGAAGAAGCATTGAAAGGCACCGTCAGCTGGAACAAAAACCTCACAGTAACATTTAATGAAGCGATCAAGCGTATTGATCAGCTTATTTCCTCACAGCTGGCGGCCATTATGCACAGTGATGGCTTTCAGAAGCTTGAAGGCAGCTGGCGTGGTTTACACCACTTGGTGATGAACTCTGAAACCAGTGCATCGTTAAAAATTCGCATGATCAGCATCAATAAGCGTGAGCTTTACAAAGATTTGAGTAAAGCGGTTGAATTCGATCAAAGCCAAACATTCAAGAAAGTGTATGAGTCTGAATTTGGTACACCAGGTGGAGAGCCTTACGGTGCTTTGATTGGTGACTATGAATTTACCAATCATCCGGAAGATGTTGAAACATTAACCTATATGTCCAACGTCGCTGCAGCAGGTTTTTGCCCCTTCCTCAGTAGCGCATCACCTGCGTTGTTTGGATTTGACTCCTGGACTGAATTGTCCAAGCCACGCGATCTGGAAAAAATCTTTGAGTCGCTGGAATACACCAAATGGCGTTCATTCCGTGAGAGTGAAGACTCCCGTTTTGTCACCCTGACCATGCCGCGTGCATTAGCTCGTTTGCCATATGGAGCTGCCACCAGCCCGATTGACGAGTTTGGATACGAAGAGTTTGAAGTCGATCCGGAAAAAGGCGTGGCTGTCACCACCGATCATGATAAGTATTGCTGGATGAATGCGTCTTATGTGCTTGGCACCCGTTTAACGCAAGCTTTCGCAAAATACGGCTTCTGTACTGCCATTCGTGGTGCTGAAGGTGGTGGTAAAGTCGAAGGCTTACCGACCCATGTGTTTTTGAGTGATGATGGTGATCCGGATCTGAAGTGCCCGACTGAGATTGGGATCACAGACCGTCGTGAAGCCGAGCTTGGGAAAATGGGTTTTCTGCCATTATGTCACTATAAAAATACCGACTACGCGGTGTTTTTCGGTGCTCAAACAGCACAAAAACCTAAAAAATATGGCAGCCCGGAAGCCACCGCAAATGCGGCTATCTCTGCTCGTTTGCCTTACTTAATGGCAACTTCACGTTTTGCTCATTACCTGAAGGTGCTGGCACGCGACAAAATTGGCAGCTTTATGGAAGCAGAAGATGTTGAGGTCTGGTTAAATCGCTGGATCCTGAACTATGTCAATGCATCCGAAGGCAGTGGCCAGGATGTGCGGGCCCGTTACCCACTGGCTGATGCCAAGGTACAGGTACGAGAAATACCTGGACAACCAGGTGCATACAATGCGGTAGCCTGGCTGCGCCCCTGGCTGCAATTGGAAGAACTCACCACCTCTTTGCGGCTGGTAGCTAAAATTCCTGAAATGGGGAATTAAGTGGGTCTCGATGGAGCCTGCTGACAGGCTCCATCGGTTTGATGGATCGTTGCAGAAAAGGAATTTCAATGGGCATAGCAAGTCGTCCATGTATCTCAGCCATGAAGGTGCAGTATGCTTTTTTCCGCTGAACAACAAGTGGATTGTGGTGCTGAAGCAACTCTGAGTTTTATTGATGAACAAGTGTTTGCTCGTTCATCCGATAAAGCCGACCAAGATAAGCACCGCTTTGAGCAGTCAGCTATGCAAAGCAAGCTGCTGTACTTTCTGCATGAACAAGATCCTGTCGCTGCCGCTACTTATTGGGCAGATCATATTGAGTCGATAAGACCCAGCCGGGTAGAACAGCTTTTGCACTGCCTGAGCAAAGCTATTGCTGCCATCGATGTCCTATTAAATGCTCAAGTCAATGCTATTTTACACCACCCACATTTGCAACAACTGGAAGCCAGCTGGCGGGGCATTCTCTATCTGGTAGAGCAGACAGAACTGCATGACAGAGAGCAAAAAGTCAAAGTGAAACTGCTGCCACTGAGCTGGAGTGAACTGGGCAGAGATTTAAACAGAGCCATTGATTTTGATCAGAGTGAATTCTTTAAGCTGGTCTATGAAAAAGAATTCGATATGCCTGGCGGTGAGCCTTTTGGGGTCTTGTTGGGAGACTACCAGTTAAGCCATACGATTCGCCCAGGTCAGCTGTATCATGATATTGATATTCTAAAAGAAATTTCCAAGGCAAGTGCTGCGGCCTTTGCTCCCTTTATCACAGCGGTTGATAGCGCATTTTTCGGAGTGAATGATTTCTCTGAACTTGGTCAGGTGCAGGATATTTCCAGCCAATTCAAACAGCCTGAATACATGCGCTGGCAGCAACTAAGGGAGATGGAAGATACTCGCTTTCTCGGTTTAGTGATGCCACAGGTTTTGATGCGATCCTCATATCGTGACAATGGCAAGCGAAGCGATCAATTCCGTTTTCGTGAACAGCTCAGTGATCCTACCAAAGACTATTTATGGGGCAATGCTGGCTATGCATTTATTGCCGTATTGATCCGTGCATTTTCTGAGTCTGGCTGGTTTGCTCAGATCCGTGGCATGAAACCAGGACAGTATAATTATGGTGTGGTTAACGAATTACCACGAAGCTGCTACAGCACGGATCTTCGTCGACGCCACGTTATGCCAGCAGTCAACCTGCAAATTGGCCATCGTTTCGAGTCGGAGCTGGCGGATAATGGTTTTATCCCGTTGTGTGCTGTGCCTTACAGCGACATCTACGCTTTTTACAGCAATTCATCGGTACAGCGGCCAAAGCGCTACGATGTGGCCACGGCCGATGTCAACGCACGCTTATCGACCATGTTGCAACACATTTTATGTGTCTCCAGATTTGCTCATTACATTAAGGTCATTGGCCGTGACAAAGTGGGTGGTTATCAAACAGCGAAAGAGTGTGAGCAAGATCTGCAGCGTTGGCTGTATCAATACACCACAGCAACAGAAGATGCTTCGACTGAGGTACGGGCTCGTCATCCACTGAGAAATGCACAAATTCAGGTAAGGGAAAAGCCCGGAAAGCCGGGTAAATACTATTCCATTATCCAGTTACAACCTCATTTTCAATTGGAGCAAATGCTGACCACCGTCAAGTTGGTCGCTGAGTTGTCTCCATCTCAACCGAATAAATCCTAAGGTGCTAGCCATGAAAAAAGTAAAAGAGAGCATTGTTCAAGGTAATTTGCTGGAAGCTAAACAGCGTTTGGAAAGCTTGTTAAAAGATGATCCCTTATCCCTTGATTTACGCTCTATCTATGTTGAGCTGCTATGCGTTATTGGCGAACTCGATAAAGCAGATCAGCAGCTCGATATGATGGTGCGACAACATCCGGATTGCCTGATGGGAGCTGTCAATTTACGCCAATTAATCCGTGCACAAACGGCTCGGCAGGATTTCTATCAGGGCGGCATGACGGCTAACTTGTTTGGCGAGGTAGATGCAAGTTTTGAAGCCTTACTCTCATTGCATCTTGCCATGCGTGAAGGGGATCTAACGGCAGCAGATCGAGCGGCAGAACAATTGGAGTCTTTGCGGCAGCCCGCCCAATTTGAGTTAAATGGCGACACGGTGCAGGAAGTGCGTGACCTGGACGATAGCCTGGCTGGCTATCTCGAGTTATTAGGCACCGATGGGAAGTTCTATCTGGCCAAGTTCAGTGAGATTGAGTCTCTTGAGCTACAACCGGCAAAATCCATTATTGACATGGCATGGCGGCGGGTAAACATCTCGATAGTCGATGGTCCTCAGGGAGAGGCTTTCTTGCCAGTTTGTTATATCGCCAGCGATTCAGAATTAAGCCGCCTTGGCAGAGAAACCGACTGGCGTCAGCTCGGAGATCATCTGGTGACCGGCGTTGGACAGAAAATGCTGTTGGTCGATGAGCAGGCTTTACCATTAACCCAACTGCGCCAGTGGCATGCTGTCAGCGCCGTAAGTCATTGAGCTTGTCATCGTGGTAAAAGTTCGCAACAAGCAACCGCTGCAGCAATCATTGCTGGATCGGTTAATTGACGAAGCTCCGGGTGAGAAAGAGTCAAAACGTGTTCGGCGTGGCTTTGATCTGCGGGCATTGCGGGCCAGTGTGCGACGGGATTTACAAAACTTATTGAATACGCGCGTGCAATGGAATATTTGGCCGAAAGAGTTTACCGAACTCTCGCAAAGCTTGATGAATTATGGACTGCCGGATTTTTCAGTGATGGTGGTGGACTCTCAGCATGGTCGCGAACAGCTGTGCAAAACAGTCGAGCTGGCTATCCGTCGGTTTGAGCCGCGCTTTGTCGATGTCGAAGTGCTGCCGCTTGAACCGCGCAATGAGGTGGAGCGGGTTGTTCGCTTGCGGATCCAGGCGCTGTTGCACGCAGATCCTGAGCCTGAGCACGTCTTGTTTGACTCCGAGGTTGAACCGGTCAATTTAGGCCTCAGAATTGTGGAATCTGCCTGATGAACGAAGATTTACTGAAGTACTACAATCGGGAGCTCACTTTTATTCGGCGGATGGGCACTGAGTTTGCAGAAAAGTACCCCAAAGTCGCTGGCCGGCTCAGGATCAGTGATGAGCAAGTGGAAGATCCACATGTTTCACGATTAATCGAAGCCTTTGCATTGTTAACGGCGCAAATTCGCCAAAAGCTGGATGACAGTTTTCCAGAATTGACCGATGCCTTGCTGGGACAGCTATACCCAGATTATCAGGCTCCGATCCCGTCTTTTTCTGTGTTGCAATTAACCTCGCAGAACTTGTCTGACTCCGGCATCACGATTAAGCGAGGAACCGAGTTTAAAACGAAAGTCGATGGAATGAAGCCGTGCATGTTTCGTTCGTGTTACGATACCGACGTGTGGCCTATGACAATAGACCATGCCGAGTATAAGAACAGCCCTTTCAATGCACCTCAGCCACCAAGCCATCAGTCAGCTAAAGCGCTGCTACGGCTGCAATTAACGACCGAGTTTGATAATACGGCCATCGATGAGCTTGGGGTGGGTAAGTTGCGCTTTTACCTCAATGGTCAGCGACATCATGTGTATAGTCTGTATGAAATGTTGAACCGGCAATTACTGCGGATAGGCATTGCAGCGAAAGAAACGCCGAATGATGTGTGTTATCTGGCGCCAGAACAATTAAAAGCTGTTGGTTTTGATGATGCTGAGCGTGTCGTGCCATACACGCACCGCAGTTTCACGGGTTACCGACTACTGGTAGAGCAATTTCTGTTTCCGGAGAAGTTTCTATTTGTCGAGCTTTCTGGCTTAGAACAAACATGGCCAGAGAAAGCCAGTAGTTGCTATATCTATCTGTATTTCAGCGAACCGAATGCCGAGTTAGAGCGGCATATCACCAAAGACAGTCTGCTGCTTGGCTGTACTCCAGTATTGAATATTTTTGAACAAAAGCTCGAGCCTATCAATTTTGAGCGCTCACATTACGAGTATCGGCTTGCCCCGCAGTATCTGGATGCGGATATCTGTGAAGTATTGCAGATAGAACAGGTGCAATTACTCGACTCAGATGGGCAAAAGACATCGGTACATCCTTATTACAGCCAGGGGCATCCAAACTATGTTCAGCAAGAGAATATGTTTTGGCATAGCCGGCGCGAATTCGCCGACTGGGCTGGTGGTTACAGTGAAGCGGGAACGGAAGTATTTCTTTCGCTGGTAGATAGAAGCTTTCAACACAGTCAGGGCCAAGGCGGACGACATGATCAAGTGATCCAGGTGACGGCCTTATGTAGCAATCGAAACCTGCCTAATCACTTGCCATTTGGTGGTGGCGAACCAGGTTTCCAGATTCTTCAGCATGCGGATGTTATCAAGCAAAGTCGATGCTTGTTGGCACCAACGATGCCGATCCGTCCAGCGCTTGGCGATAGTAGTCGTTGGCAGCTGGTGAAGCACTTGACCCTGAACTACTTTACTGCCGAGGATGCTGAGCAGCGTCTGAAAGAGACACTACGCCTGTATGATTTTCGTTGTACCCCCGAATCAAAAGCTTTGATCGATGGTATACACAAAGTTCACATTCATCCAGGAACAGCGCGGGTCAATGACAAAGGCCGTGTTGCGGTATGCAGTGGCAGTGAGATCCTCATTGAAATGACGCAGGCTGCTTATGCTGGTAGCAATGTGTTCTTTTTTGCCTCGGTGCTGGATCATTTCTTTGCCCAGTTTGCTGCCGTTAATTCGTATACACGATTAACAATCAAACTAAAAGAGCATGAGCAGCACTATCACACCTGGCCAGCCAGAGTTGGTAACAAGGTGCTGTTATGAGTGTTTGGCCTGCCACAATCAACCCAGCGGATATGGATTTCTATCAAGCTGTTTTTGCCATAGAACAGCAATTGGGAGCAGAGCAAAAGCATTGGCATGGCGTGGGGCGTGATAGCTTTCCACGCGATGAGCTGATTCGGTTTAAAGCGGTGCAAAACCTTGGCTTTCCGGGAAATCCTATTACGGCAGTACAGCAAAAAGCCTGTCAGGATGCAAGTCTGGCTGCTTTTGAAATGGTGGTAAGTTTTTTTGGCCTTACCGGCCCGAGTGGCGTGTTACCCATTCATTACAGTGAGCTGGTACTGGAACGTTTAAAGCAAAAAGATCCGACCATGCGTGATTTTTTTGATCTGTTTAATCATCGATTGATCTCTTTGTTTTACCGGGCTTGGGAAAAGTATCGTTTTGCCTGCCAATACCAGGCCAGGCCAGACAGTATTGACCCTTTTAGTTTTGTACTGCAGCAACTGACCGGCCAGGAAAGCAACCCCTGTCTGTTTTATGGTGGCTTTTACAGCCGAAGTGTACCAAGTGCACAGCAGTTAAGTTTGCAACTCAGTCACTTGCTATCCGCTGAGGTTGAGGTTTTGCCATTAACCGGTCGTTGGATTCATCTGGCTCGTACTGAGCAAAGCCGTTTAGCCAGTGTGCATCAACCAGATGGACAATATGGCCAATTGGGCCGTTCCAGCATGCTTGGCAGCAAAGTGTGGGATATCAGCTCGGTGGTGGAACTCTGTATTCAAGCCGAAGCATCCATCATTCAGTCGCTATTACCTGGCAAGCCGGGTTATCTGCGCATGCAGCAACTTCTTAGTCACTATCTGGAGCCGTCCATGCAATGTCGGGTGCGATTAAAAGCCCGGGTTGCTGATTTTCTGGTGGCGAGCCTGAATGGGCGAAGCCAGTTAGGGATGGGGGGCGTGTTAATGGCAGCCGATGCCAGAAGCAGTTCTACTACGCATGTCAGCTTCAGGCTTACACGCAAACATGATCATTAAGGTAAATAACTATGTCCAACACCTCTTTGAAAAGCTTGGTTGAAAAGCTAAATCCTGTCTGTCGCCAGGCACTCGAGGCGGCAACGGCGCGTTGCCAGTCCCGCAGCCATTTCTCTGTCGAAATAGAGCATTGGCTTGATGCCATGCTGGACATGCAGGCAGGGGATTTGCAGTTAATTTTAGCTGCATTCAGTATCGATCCGGATCAGCTTCGCCAACAGCTGCACCGTGCGTTGGAAGGCTTAAAAACCGGCAACAGTAGCTTACCAAGCATCTCTACCAACCTGGTGGGTTTATTGCGTCAAACCTGGCTAAATTGCACCATTGAGTTTGGTGATCAGCAGATCAGAAGTGCATATTTACTCTACAGTGCTTTAAAAGATGAGAGCCTGGCTGCTTTGTTATTACGCCGCCTGCCCATGCTGGAGAAGCTTGATACTGCTCAGCTGCTGGCAGCCTGGCCACAGTTGCAACAGCGTTCTACCGAGCAAAGCAGTTCCGGGCCAACCAGTGCACCAGCAGTCGCAGCGAATGGTAAAACTCCGGCTTTGGATCAATTCACCCAGGATTTAACCGCGCAGGCTCGGGCCAACAAACTCGATCCAATTATCGGCCGCGATTACGAAGTACGGCAAATGATTGACATCCTGACCCGACGTCGTCAGAACAACCCAATACTGACCGGTGAGGCTGGTGTTGGTAAAACGGCAGTAGTGGAAGGATTAGCACTGCGTATTGCTTGTGGCGATGTGCCAGACAAGTTGAAGTCGGTCTCACTTCGGGTACTGGATTTGGCATTGTTGCAAGCGGGTGCCGGCATGAAAGGTGAGTTTGAGAATCGCCTGAAAAATGTGATTGCCGAAGTAAAAGCATCCCCTGTTCCTGTGATTCTATTTATTGATGAAGCCCATACCATGATTGGTAGTGGTGGTCAGGCAGGACAGAACGATGCCGCAAACTTGCTAAAGCCTGCTTTAGCCCGGGGTGAGTTAAGAACCATAGCGGCCACGACCTGGGCTGAGTACAAAAAATATTTTGAAAAAGATGCTGCATTAACCCGGCGCTTTCAGGTCGTCAAGGTTGAGGAACCTGAGCCTGAAAAAGCAGTGACCATGTTACGTGGACTCTTGCCGGTGATGGAACAACACCATGGTGTACATTTGTCTGAAAACGCCTTGGTGGCCGCTGTACATTTGTCACATCGTTACATCAATGGCCGGCAATTGCCTGATAAAGCGGTAGCACTGCTTGACACAGCTTGCGCCCGTGTAGCCATGAGCCAGGATGCTATTCCGGGTAAACTGGAAGATCAACAGCGGTTGGTTGAGCAATTACAAGCCAAACTGCAGGTCGCAGCGCGTGAGCATAAGCTGCATGGCACTGAGCAGGCCACCATGGCTGCATTGCAAGCAGAGATTGAACAGGCCCAACAACAGTTGAATACCTTGCATGCCGAATGGCAACAACAAAATGAGTTGGTGGCTCAGGCTAAAGCGCTGATGCTTTCTATTCAGCAGCAAACGGATGAACAGGAATTGCAGGTACTGCAGGCTGATTTGCAAGAACTTCGTTCACGTTATCAAGCCATAGCTGAGCCGATGGTGTTTTGGCAAGTTGATGACCAATTGGTTGCTCAGGTGGTCGCGGATTGGACTGGTATTCCGCTTGGTAAAATGCAGAACGATGAAATCGCAGCGGTACTCAATCTGAAGCAGGTGATGCAACAACGGGTGATTGGTCAGGATCATGCACTGGAGTTGATTGCGAAAACCGTGCAGACATCCAGAGCACAATTGGCTGATGAAAAAAAGCCGAATGGGGTTTTTCTGCTGACAGGCCCAAGCGGCGTTGGAAAAACAGAAACTGCCTTAGCCTTGGCTGAGCAGGTGTATGGCAGTGAAGATCACCTCACCGTGATCAACATGTCTGAATTTAAAGAAGAGCATAAAGTCTCAATGCTATTGGGCTCTCCGCCAGGTTATGTCGGCTATGGTGAAGGTGGGGTATTAACCGAGGCGGTCCGTCGTAAGCCATACAGTGTCATACTGTTGGATGAAATGGAAAAAGCTCACCCCGGCGTGCAGGATATTTTTTATCAGGTCTTTGATAAAGGCTTGATTAAAGATGGTGAAGGCCGTGACATCGACTTTAAGAATACCACCATCATCATGACATCCAACGTGGGCACGGATAGCACGATGCGGCTGTTTGAAGACCCTGAAACTGCCCCCTCCATTGCTGGCTTGTCCAAAGCATTGCAACCAGACTTACTGGAATATTTTAAACCTGCATTCTTAGGTCGGGTTAATGTCATTCCTTACCTGCCACTTGATAACAGTAAGTTGCAGCATATTGCAACCTTGCAATTAAACCGGATTGCAAATCGCTTGCAGGAAAACCATCAGATAGCGCTTAGTTATGGGGAAGAACTGCTCAGCCTGATCACCGATCAATGCCAGGATGCGGGTTCCGGAGCCCGAACTATCCATAATGTATTGCAAAATAAGTTATTGCCAGAGTTGTCGGTCCTGGTATTAGAGCAATTAACTCAGGGCCTAAAACCTAAAGAAGTTCAAGTTGTTACAGATGATGCTGCCATCGTTTGCAAGGCAATATATTAGCAACGATATAAATTAACAAATAATAAATTTATAAAATATATATTTAAAGCGTTGAGTCATTAAGTTTATAAATTTATAATGATAGTGGTTTGAGGTAGTTAATTAGGTTAATGCACGGTTGATTTATGTTTCGATGGATGCAGAGCCTTCATTCACCTGAGACACTGCTTTAAACAGCTAAAAAACCAGGTCCTGTTGGACTATTTCTTAATATGCATAAGGAGCATAGCATGCAAGCGAATACGTATCTGCAGTACGCAGGCATCAAAGGTGAAGCGACTGCCGAAGCCTTCAAAGACATGATTACAGTCTTAAGCATGGAGTGGGGTGCGCACCGTGAAGTCAGTTCTTACACGGGTACTTCTATGGATCGTGAAGCGAGTTCTACGCGTCTGAACGATATCGTAATTACCAAGCTGCAAGACTCAGCTTCACCGGATCTGTTTAAGGAAGCAACCATCGGTAAAGGTGAAAAAGCAGTATTCCACATCACCAAGCAAGGCGATGAAATCGAAGAGATCATGAAGATAGAGCTGACCGATGCAATGATCAGCAGCTATCAGATGTCTGTCTCAGGCGATCGTCCTATCGAAACTATCGTGATCAGCTACACCGAGCTGATGATGACAGTGAAGCCTTCTGATGATAAGAACAACATCACTGCACCTCTGGTTTATGGTTACAGTGGTGCTAAAGGTAAAAAGCTGTAAGTAGTTGTCAGCCCTGTCACTTATGGTGGCAGGGCTTTCTGTATACCCCGCTAGGCAGAGTTGAGGCGAATGGATGCAAAAAGCGACCCAAGAAGAAAACAGCATTGAAATCATGACTCCTCTCGGTAAGGATGCGCTCTATCTGACGCGTTTCTCCTTAAAAGAAGGAATTTCAAAACAGTTTGTCGTCACATCCGATGTTTACACCAACGGTCAGACCATTGCTGCTGCCGATTTAATTGGCAAAGAGGTGACTATCCGTCTGGAGCTTGGCTCTCATCAACAGCGGTATATTCACGGTAAAGTTGCGGATTTGCATGCGCTTGGACTTCGGGTTAATAAAGATGCAACCGGCAATGATTATCGGGATTATCGACTTACCATAGTACCCGCCAGCTGGTTTATGCAGCACCGGGTCAACAGCCGTATCTTCCGTGAAAAGAATGTACTGCGGATCATTGAGCTCCTGGCGGCTGAACATGGGGTGGATATAGATACCACCACGCATACCTCAAGTTACCCGGATTACGATTTCAAAGTGCAGTATCAGGAGTCGGATTTAAACTTCTTACAGCGCTTAATGGAAGAAGAAGGCTTGTTTTACTTCTTTGAACATACAGACAGTAGCCATACCATGGTGCTTGCCGATAAAGCATCGGCATACAAGCCTTGCCCCAAAAATGCCAGCGTTAAGTTTCATACCGGCTCTCTGGCAGACGATCATATTGTCAGCTGGCAAAATCAACTAACCATGGTTCCCGGGCAGTATATTCAACGGCACTATGACCTGCAAAAGCCTAAAGCTTTGCCTACGGGTCAGTACCAGCATGGCAATTTGGTACCCGGGCATGCAAATTATGAAATTTTCTCTTACGGCGCAGAAGCTGAGTCGTTGGACAGGGCCCAGGCCATTGCCAGCATCCGCCTTGAGAGCCTGCAAAAAGATATGGAGGTTCGTGCCGGAACCAGCAATTGCCGTGACTTTGCAGCAGCCAAAACCTTTACCATCACTGAGCATGAAGATGACGCTGAGGTAGGCAAACACTATGTGATCACTGACGTTGAATTGATTGCTGCAGTCAGTAATCAATCCGGAGCAGCCCAGGCTGGCCAGTGCAGTATTCACAACAGCTTTAAATGTGTTCCTAAAAAAATTGTCTACCGGCCTTATGCATCAGCCTACAAGCCACTCATTACCGGTGTACAGACCGCTACGGTCACTTGCAAAGGCGATGAAGAAATCTCTGTCGATGAGTTAGGGCGCGTCACCGTCAAATTTCATTGGGATCGTAGTGACATCACAGATCATGAAAGCTCATGCGCCATTCGGGTAAGTCAGCATTGGGCGGGTAAGAACTGGGGAGCATTTTTCTTTCCCCGGCGTGATCAGGAAGTATTGGTCGAGTTTATTAACGGTGATCCTGATCAGCCTATCATCACCGGGGCTGTTTACAACTCAGATCACATGCCACCTTACAATTTGCCGGATGATAAAACCCAAAGTGGTATAAAAAGTCGCTCCAGTAAGAAGGGAGGGGCTGACAACTTCAACGAAATTCGGTTTGAAGACAAAAAGGGGGAAGAGCTGTTTTACCTGCATGCAGAAAAAGACATGTGCACGCAGGTTGAGCACGATTTCACTTTGCATGTCGAGAACGATCAACATGACACCATTGATAACGACCGTACGACCCTGGTCAAAGCAAACGACAAGCTGGATGTGAAAAAAGAGCGGGTCAGTAAAATTGGTCAAACCGATACACTGGATGTTGGCAAGGAGCTGCTAATCAAGGCCGGCAATAGTATTACCTTAAAAACCGGTGCCGCCTCCATCACTCTGAAAAGTGATGGCAGTATTGATATTAAAGGTGTCAACATCAGCATAAAAGGTGCCAAGATCGGTCTTAACTGATTTGCACTTGTTACTTCATGCCAGGAGGCTGAATATGTCAAAACCTGCAGCTGTCATTGGTTCTATGCATCTATGTCCGAAAGTGACTTCCAAAGTACCGCATGTTGGTGGCCCGGTGGTGCAGGGTTCGCCCAATGTTTTTTTTGGCAATATTCCGGCTGCCCGGGTGGGTGATAAATTAGTCTGTGTTGGACCGCCAGACACTATTTCACAAGGCTCGTCTTCAGTATTGATTAATGGCAAACCAGCAGCCAGGTTGGGAGACTCTACCCAGCATGGTGGAAAAATTATTGTTGGTAACCCTACGGTTCTGATTGGTGGTTAGCCATAAGTTATGTTGACCACCACATCAATACCAGACCAAGCCAACCTGCTGCTGTTGCAGCGAGAGCAAATGAGTCGTAGCCGCTACGTTGGCTTGCAGCAATTGCGGCAGCAGGATCAGCGGCTGGTCTCGCATTTACGCATCCTGCAACAAGATCAGAATGTCATCGACCACGCAGAAACACCCTGGTTGCACTGGCTGCTGCAACCAGGTGAACAGTTAACCGTGTTGTTTCAAGCGGAATTATCGGCTTGCTTTCGTGCCTATTTGTGGCAATTAAAAGCATACGTTCAGCAATTTCCTGTGACGGCAGCGATACAGCAGTTATTGCTACAAGAGCCAGCCAGTGCCGTAGGCTGGTCGTTGGTCCAACATTGCCCGGAACATTTTCAGCCCATGATGGATCAGCTGCCATTGACGCAGGCACCCGTTCATTTTTTGACTACTTATCGACCACAGCATGCATTGCAACAGATCAGCAACTGGCAGGTTTTTGTTGAGCAACTCTCTTCACAACGAAGTGATAGCCTGTCTCAACTAAGTATTCTGATGATGCATGCGAGCCCACCACAAAAACTAGCCATGATTAATCTGCTCTCCAAGCAACAAGATCATGGCATGACCATGCTGGCGATGGCATTAAGCGGCCAGTTCAAGTATTTGCCTGTACTGGTTGAGCTCGCATCCGATGCTACCTGGTCTGAGGCTGCAGCCAATAGTTTAAGCATTCTATTGGGGGTGCTTGCAGCCGATGCGGTCATCGCCGATGGCTTGACGGCATCAGATCCAGCCTATTTGCAGCATGCCTTTTTACAATCAGGGGCCGTTTATGCTCAGGCTCATGCTGAAGCATCACAGCTGCAGCAGCTCTGGCAACATGGAAATCAGTGGCAACGGCAACTGGCAGCCATCAAAGCAGCTTTGCAGTGGCCAACGGTGCCTGTTCTGAATGGATCAGCTTTATGGGGTGGTACATGGCACACTGCTTTCGCCTGAAAGACTATGGTGCCGTGCTCGGCAAAGCCCCCGATACAGATAGCGCTATGCTGTTGCCGGATCTGAGGCTGGCACCTCAGCAATGGCTGAGTGAAGAACTTTGGTCGGTTGGGCTGGACCCGCTTATTGATCAAAGCGATTCGATGGCCGTGCAGCTATTTCGTTTACTGTCTTTTCTGCTGGCAAAATTACCACAGCCTCTGAGTGCTCAGCCTGTGTATCTGTTGTTGCCTGAGAGCATGGAGGATGCCGGTCAGCTGGCTGCTTTCACCCGCTTAATCCGGCAACAGTATCCGGAATTACTCACGCACAAGCGCAGCAGGATTTTCCCTTACGGTGCCTGCTCTGCATTAATGGCTCTGAAAACAATCCAACAAGACTGGCAGCACGATCCTACTCTGACACCATGGATGCTTGCCATTGATAGTCCACTGCAACAATTCCGGCTATCGAATCAGCAATTAGCGGCTGAGCCCAACAGCTGTTTGCCAGTTTCACTCAGTGAAGGGGCTATCGCGGCTCAGTGGTCGGCAGACAGCGCTGGTTTGCATTATTGCTTCAATGAAACTGAGTTAACATCTCAACAAGCACAACACGATGAAGGGATGCAGGCTCTCTTTGCGCACATTGCACAGCAGTTGGACAGACCACTAACCACAGTGTACCGACCGGACAATGGCAACGCTGCTGTAGCAGAGGCCTGGTTATCCGCCTGTGGCAAGCTGCATCCATGGCTGAGCGCAGAAACCAGTTATGAATTTTTAGCTTACCAGACGGGTGAGCTTGGCAGTTGTGGCGGGCTCTATCGCTTGTTGCATCTTTATCTGGCACAACAAAATCAGGTGAATACTGCTTTAAGCCTTCAGTCAGAGCAAGGTCAGCTGGGCTTTCGTTCAGCGGCTGTATTTTGTTGGCACCCGGCCGCGGTTATTTAGCAAAGGACGCTTACCTCCATGTCAGAAAAGCAATTAAAACTAAAAGGGATCCATGGCAGTCAGATTATCGTTTGCGCCACTCCGGCCCCTGGCATTGGCAAAGCCATCCATTTTGACAATGTACCGGCTGCTCAGCAGTATTTAAAGCAAAACTTCAGATTGCAGGCGGCTACATCGGGCGGACTACTTGAGCTGTACAGTTGGCTGGGAGGGCAGCAAAGCCCTGTTGCTATTAGTGCCAGTCGGGCAGACAGCATTCGTGAAGCGATTGCCAAAGCGCTGGTTGATAAACAGCTGCACGCTTATGAAGTACCGGCCGTCACTCGCCCAGAGCCGGCCAATAGTTTGTCAGCGGGCTCGGCGGCAGCGGCCAGGAAAAAATCATCCCAGCAGCAAACAGCTTCATCGCAAGGGCAGGCCACAGCCAATGAAACCAGCTCGACACTGAATGACAGCCAGAGCAGCAATGCAACGGGCGGCCCGGATTTACCGAACAAAGACAAAGCCACTTGTGGCGATCCGGTTGCGATGTGCAACGGCGAAGAAATTCTGGAGCTGACCGACTTTATCCTGGATGGCCCGATGCCATTGCACTGGGTACGCTGCTACCGATCCAGTCAAAGCAATCAGGCGGTAGGTTTAGGCTATGGCTGGCGTACCCCGTTTCATCAATCCATTGAACGCAGAAAAAATGAAGATGGTACTTCGTCTTTAGTACTCATCAATGACGAAGGGCGGCATATTTATTTTGACGATATCCAAACAGGGAGTAGTTGCCATCAGTTAACTGAATCGTTAACGCTGCACCATAAAGACAAAGGCAGCCTGGTGCTCTATCAGCAGGATCAGCATTGGGAGTTTGCTCCTTTAGCAGGCAAACCCGGACGCTGGGTGTTGCATAAAGTACTGAACAGTCTGGGGCACAACCTGCAATGCTTTTACGATCAGCAAGGTCGGCTTAGCCGGATAGATTATACCAGTAAGAAAGGCATTGAGTTCTACTACGGCGCTCATCACCAGCTGGAGCGTATTGAAGCGGTAGAAAAAACCTCCGAAGGGCTGAAAGCGCTTGGGTTAACGCTGGCACAGTATCAATACAGTGAAGCCGGCGACATGGTGTCTGCCATCAATCGGCAGCAGCAACAAGAGCTCTACCGTTACGATGGGCATTTACTGGTAGAGCGTCAGCGCGCCAGCGGTTTCCGCCATTATTTTACCTGGGATAAAGCAGGCCCCTCAGCACGCTGCCTGCGTAACTGGGGCGATGATGGTTACTACGATTACCACTTTGAGTACCTGGACGATAAACGTCTGGCCATCAGTACCGATAGCCGCGGCCAGCGCTGGGAATACTGGCACAACGCCCAGAACCGCTTGATCAAAAAAGTTGCGCCGGATGGCGCTACCTGGCACTACCGCTGGACCTTGCACGGACAGAAGCAAAGCGAAGTGGCGCCGGGCGGCGCTGAAACCAGTTACCGTTACAACCGGCAGGGCCAATTGGCGGCAGTTATTGCAGCCGATGGCGCCACCACCCGATTTGAATACAACGCTTTGGGCCAGCGGACCACCATCATCGATGCGGAAGGCGGTGTTTGGCAACGTGAGTTTACCGCTGCGGGCTTGCTTCGTTTAGAACGTCGCCCCGATGGCTCTGAAGTACGTTACCGTTACAATGACAAAGATCAACTGATAGAGCTGTGTCAGCCGGATCAGAGTGTCGAGCAGTTTGTCTGGAGTGATGAAGGCCATTTACTGGCTCGCAAACTGGGTGATTCGGTAACACGTTACAGCTATGATCACCTTGGACGGTTAAATGGCAGCATCGATGCTGTCGGTTTGGTGACCGAGTACATCCGGGATGCGCAAGGCCAGCTCACAGGACAAAAGCACTATCCAAAAGATGCACCAGAGCAAGCCGAGCTGCAGCAGTATCAATACGATGCAGCCGGGCGTTTGATCAAAAGCACCAATGTGCTGGGCCAAAGCACCGAGTGGCGTTATGAAGGGTTAAGTCAACCGGTCGAGCTTCGGCATGCGGATGGCAGCAGCCTGAACTACGAATACGACAAAGAGCGTAACTTAACCGCCATTATGCGCAGCGATGGTGCCCGTTACCAACTCGAATACGATGGCCAGGAGCGGCCGGTGCGCTTGCAGGGCTTTGATGGCCGCGAACAACGGTTTGAGTACGATGCCGATGGCAAGGTAAGCAGCCTGCGTGACAGCAATGAACGCTTTATCAGGGTTAAACGTGATCTGCGCGGCCGTATCATCGAGCAAACAGCGCAGGTGCAGCAGCGGATTGATAGCAACCACTTTCATTACGATAAAGTAGGGCGTTTACTTCGGGCCAATAATGCCCAGCGTAAACTGCGGTTTGGTTACGATAAAGCTGGCCAGTTAACCGATAGCTGGCAGGGCGACTGGCGGCTGCAGCATCTGTACCGTGAAGGCAAGCGTAGCCAGACCATCCTGCCCGATGGCACCCGCCTGGATTACCACTACCATAACAGCGGCCAGCTCAGTCAGCTGGCTGTCAATCAGCAGCCGGTATTGTGGCGTAATTTTGATGCCGCCGGTCGGGAAACCCACCGCGAGTACAGCAGTGGCCTGCAGCAGCATCAAACCTTCAATGCGTTTGGTCAACTGACTGAGCAGCGTTGGCAGGGGATTCAGGCGCAACAGAGCGGCCAGCTACCAAGCCGTGAGCGCCATTACCACTACAGCAGCCTGCACCAGCTTACCGAGGTTCAGGATAGCCAGGAAGGTGATACGCGTTACCGATACAACGCCATTGACCAGCTCATTGCCAAAGAGTACAGCAAAGATACAAGCCTGAACGAAACGCACCAATGGGATAGCTTTGGCAATCCGGTTGGTGAAGACATCGAGCTGCAGCAAGACCGTTTAACCCGTTATCACGACCACAGCTACCAGTACGATGCCAGTGGCAACCAAACGGTGGTGATCCATCCACAGCACAGCCAGCGGCGTGAGTTCAATGGCTTTAATCAGTTGCTGTCTTTAAGTCATAAAGACGGCCTCAGCCGTTATGAGTACGATGCACTGGGCCGGCGCAGCGCCAAAATCACCAGCCAGGGACGGATCGATTACCTGTGGGATGGCGATACGCTGCTGGGCGAATACCAGAATGGCGACTTTAGTTGGTATATTTTTGAACCCGGCACGCACAAACCGCTGTTCCTTATTAAAAACGGCGAGCTGTACAGCTATCAGCTGGACCAACTCGGCACGCCACTATCCGTAACCGACAGCAACAACCAGGTTGTCTGGCAAGCGCAGTACAGCAGCTTTGGTAAAGCGACGGTAACGCTTAACGAAATTGATAATCCTATCCGCTTTCAGGGGCAGTATTTTGATGCGGAGAGTGGTTTGCACTACAACCACTTTAGATACTACGATCCCCATACCGGCCGCTTTATCAGCCAGGATCCGATAGGGCTGCTCGGTGGCATCAACCACTACCAATATGCGCCAAACCACATCAACTGGGTAGATCCGTTGGGTTTAACATGTAAAGAGGGGTATGCTGTTATAAGGCAGTTTGAGAATGGATATGCTGAAGGACACTTTACTGTTGAAGTAGTTTGGAATGACTTAAATTATGCAACGCATCAAGTTATTACTTCAAGCGATAAGTCTACTACTACAATCATTAGAGCTGGTAGTTATAACTCAGGTAAAACACCGGCTCATGAAAGTATCGTAAAACTAGAAGATGCTGAATCTGCTATGAAACTCCAAAAAAATCTGATTAATGAAGAACTCGGTATTTATGATCCTATCGAAAATAGTTGTGTCTCTCACGTCGTAGACATATTGAATGCCGGTAATACCTCGCAAATAGGGAAGTCACCTTTAAGTTATGCAAAGTTCTTGCGTAAAAGTGGATTTAGTCAGCTACCGTCTGACGCGAAAATTTTTGGAGACTAATGCTATGTCACTTTATCCTTGCCCTGTTCATGGTGAAGTTGCTTTATATCCTTACGCATCAAAACAGCTATCAGAACAACTCAACTCACCTGAAACCAGCATTGTGGATGTCCATGAAATAAAAGTTGAATTCTTCGATGGTGATGAACTGATTCAACGCAGCAGCTTTTTTTTCCTTAAAAGAGAACTTTCAGAGTTGCCGACCTATCTTGTTATTCGTAATGAGCAAGACGAAAAGGATCTTTTGGGAAATCTATTGCCGAAATTTAAAGGTGGCGGTTGCTGCCCTAAATGTTTAAATCGATTGTTAGTGAAAGATCGGGCTTAACCATTGCTGCGGTAGATCACTTATCATTGAGCTGATTGTGTAAGAAATCTGCCTTTTAATTAGTTACTGCTGTTAGGTAATCCCTTGCTAACATCTCATGCTGCAAATGAATGTTAATGGTTAAATTTAACTCAATTTATCGTTTCAATTTCTGGTATCCTGGGTTAATATTAGGTATTGTTTTTTGCTGGAAGTCCCATGAAAACCTTGGCTTTGTCTCAAAGTGGTTGGTTGCATCGCTTCGGCTGGCTAGGTCTTGGCGTGCTGTTTCTTTTCTCAACGCAGGTGCAAGCAGGTATGTTTGGATGGTTTAAACGCTACGATGTTCATTTATGCCCTGAAGTGCAGGGGGTGCTCACCCACAAAGGGGAGCCTTTAGCGGGCATCACTGTGTATCGGGAACTGGATTACGACAAATCCTATATGGAGAGTGTAGTCACGGATGCGCACGGTCGTTTTTACTTTTCCGAGAGAAATATCCGCTCCCGCTTACCCGGCAATATGCTTGATCAAAGCACGGTGCGTCAGGTGCTGTCGATTGAGTATCAGCAAAAGAATTATGTCCTTTGGTACAGCTCTACACCCAGTCTGAAACCTCACTCTAGTTTCCGCCGTGCTTTGGCCGGTCTGCAGTGCGAAGTGACCGATCCAGAGCAGCGATACGTGCTGGAAAACGAAGAGTATCCGCAACATCCGCTTGGGGTCGTTGGTATTTGTAAGTTGGACGCCCCTGTCGCCGAGTATTAAATGAAGGAACTGAGTTCATGCAAGCGATCACGCCCAAAATTGCCTCGGATTTAGCTAGTCTGGTTTATGATATTCGCACGCCAACCGCTCGTGGTATTTACCGTTTTAACCGTCACTCTGAAAGCACCCGTTATTTCGATTTTGATTTGTCCGATGGTCCAGTCACAGGCGTTACCGGTACCTGGTTTGACCGGCTGATGAATCGCCGCACAGGCTTTGCGATTATCGGCAAGGGCAAAGACTATTATCGTGATCATATTGCTGTTGCTATCCGTGGTACCAAGATGACCAGTGGCCGGGACTGGTTAACCAATGGCAATGTCGGTATTTCCGGCTCGGACACTGGCTCTTCAGTCCATGCAGGCTTTAATCGTGCCTTTCAGAGTATGAAGCCTTTGTTTGAGCAGTCTCTCTCTCCGTTGGTACAGGCCAGAACCACGGTGCACTGCGTTGGCCACAGCTTAGGGGGCGCTCTGGCTTCATTAACCGCCGATTGGGTGAAAGCCCGCTATGGTTGCAATGTGAACTTGTATACTTTTGGCGCGCCCAGGGTAGGCTTGCGCAACTTTGCCATGAACCATACCGGCAGCCTTGGCGCCAGCAATATTTTCCGCTGCACCCATGGCGCCGATCCAGTACCTTTGGTACCACTGTGGCCATTTCATCATGCCCCTTTGGATGGGCTGGAATACCGGCTGGACTATGGTCAGGGCATTGATGCGGCGGCACATGGCATGCACGCAACGGACACCCCTGGCTATGTGAACACAGCCAATAGCGATGACTGGGGCATTCTGAATGCCCGCTCCAATGAAATTTTCACCCCGGTGGTACTCGATTACGAGCAACGTCATCAGGCTTCTTTTACGTCCTACTGGGCGGAAAAAATAGGTAATGCATTGCTTACGCTGCTAAAAAATGCAGGCAAGTTATCCGCCATCATGGCGCAGGCAACCATCGGTACCGGCCTGACATTTTACGATTTACTGGCAAGAACCTTAGAAGAAGTGGCAGCTGCCTCTGTGCAGTTTGCGGAGCAAACCAGAGGCTTGCTTGGTCATATGCTGGTATTTGCCCGTCAGGCGGTGACCACAGTACGCGACCTGTCGTTTTCATTTATTCGTTGGGTTTTTGACCGCACCTTAGGTTCACTCTATCGTGCCGCCAGAAATGCCATTGATTACCTGAGTTAGTACACCATTTGCTGCAGCCGAGCCGGCGCTTAGCCGGCTGTCTGCTTTTACCCAAGTAACCTCAGAAGCCCAGTGCTTTAAAGTCATCGCCGCTGTGGCGTTCAGGCAGGGTGCTGCCATCCTCCGAATTGCGGTTCACCAGGCGGCCACGTTGCACCGCAGGGCGCTTATTGATTTGTTTAGCCCAGCGCTGCAGGTGAGCGTAGCTTTGCACATCCAAAAACTTGGCAGCATTCTGTTCAGCCGAGCTATACACTTGCCCCAGTGCCAAAGCACCATACCAGGGCCAGATCGCCATATCGGCGATGCTGTATTCTTTACCGGCTATATAGGGCCGACTTGCCAGCCATTGATCCAACACATCCAGTTGACGCTTGGTTTCCATGGCGTAGCGGTTGATGGGGTACTCGTATTTTTCCGGTGCATACACATAAAAGTGACCAAAACCGCCACCGACAAAAGGAGCACTGCCCATTTGCCAGAACAACCAGTTGAGAATTTCGGTGCGCTCCGCCGCCGATTGTCCTAAAAAGCACTGAAACTTTTCAGCCAGGTACAACAAGATAGCACCAGACTCAAATACCCGCTGCGGCTGTGTGGGCTCACTGCGATCCAGTAGCGCTGGGATCTTGCTGTTCGGGTTTAGCTCGACAAAGCCACTGCCAAACTGATCGCCCTGACCGATGTCAATCAACCAGGCATCATACTCAGCTCCTTGGTGGCCCAAAGCCAGTAACTCTTCCAGCAGAATGGTGACCTTAATGCCATTGGGTGTGCCAAGTGAATACAATTGCAGTGGATGCGCTCCGACAGGCAAGGCTTTTTGATGGGTTGCGCCGGCAACCGGGCGGTTGATGGACGCAAATTTACCGCCATTTGAACTGGGTTGCCAGACTTTTGGGGGATGGTACGTGCTCATGAGTTCCTCCTTCTTTGAGTGGGCCAGACGCCAGCGAATGACGTATGCACAAGGTGTTGTTCCGATAGTAAAACAGGAGAGCTATGTCTTCCAGTAGTAAAGTCCCAGCCGGTCGGCTGGCACGCTTGGGTGGATTCGCCAGTTTGGCCGGTAAGCTGGCCGGTGGCATGTTGGCCGAGGGGGCTAAACGTTTGGCAAAAGGTGAGCCCGGTAGCCGGATGGAATTGCTGCTGACTCCTGCCAATGTGAAACGCTTAACCAGTCAGCTGGCGCACATGCGTGGTGCTGCCATGAAGCTGGGACAGTTGTTGTCGATGGATGCAGGGGATTTACTGCCCAAAGAGTTAGCGGATATGCTGGCCCGGTTACGGGATAATGCCAATCCAATGCCTCCCAAACAGTTGGCTGCGGTACTTAGATCAGAGCTTGGCGAAGACTGGCAGCGTCATTTCGCCGATTTTACCTTCAAACCCATGGCTGCAGCCTCAATAGGTCAGGTGCATCGAGCCGAGCATGATAACGGCACACAACTCGCCGTTAAAGTGCAGTATCCAGGGATTCGGCAAAGCATCAGCAGCGATGTGGATAATGCGGCAACCTTGCTGCGTATCAGCGGTTTGCTGCCTCAGGGCGTGGATTATCAAGCCTTGCTGAATGAAGCCAAAGTGCAGCTGAGTCGTGAAGCCGACTATCTGCAGGAAGCGGCCTTTATGGAGCGGTTTCAACAGGCCCTTAGTGATTCACCCTATTTTTTGCTGCCTGAACCATTGATGGACTTGTGCCGCCCGGGTGTACTGGTGATGCACTATGTTGAAGGAGTGCCGGTAGAAAGTCTGCAATCTCAGCCACAGGCAGTGCGAGACAGGGTAGTGACACAACTTTTTAGCCTGCTGTTTCGAGAGCTGTTTGAGTTTAAGTTGGTGCAAACCGACCCCAACTTTGCCAATTACCGCTACAACGAAGACACAGAGCAGCTGGTACTGCTGGATTTTGGTGCTTGTCGTGAGTACAGCCAGGAATTTAGTCAGGCGTATCGACAATTATTCACAGCCAGCCTGCAGCATGATCAGTCAGCTATGGATCAAGCACTGACCATCATTGGCTTTTTTAGTGAGCGGATTGCTGCTGAGCAACGTATGCGGGTATTAGCGCTGGTGGAGCTGGCTTGCGAGCCGTTGCAGCAGGATGCTCCGTTTGATTTTGGCCAGAGCGATCTGGCTGCACGAATACGCGAAGCAGGCACCGCACTGAGTTTGCAGCACAATTACTGGCATACGCCACCAGCGGATGCGATCTTCTTGCACCGGAAAATAGGCGGCTTGTACTTGCTGGCAGCCCGGTTGAAAGCCAAAGTCAATGTACGGGCGCTGCTGCAGCCTTACTTGCTGTAACGAAGCCGCTGTATTTCTGCTGCCAACAGGCTGGCCCACTGTTTGGCGCCTGCAACGGATGGATGAAAGCCATCTTGTGCCAGCATCTCGGGTGTCAGCTCGATGGTGGAGCTGAGCACCCTGGCATTGGGCCATGTTGCCAGCGTATTGACCAACTGCTGATTGAGCTGACTGGCCTTCAGGCCAAGCCAGTGGTTCAGGGGTGCGGGCAGGGCACTAAAATGCTGCATGGGTGGAATGGCACTGAATATGATCTGAGGTGTTGAAAATCGTTGATTAATCAGCTGCACTAAAGCATTGATCTGCGCTCTGAATTGGCGGGCAGAACTAAGCCCGGTCACATCATTTACCCCGATGGACACAACCACCCAGCTCAGTGGTTTTGCTTCCAGCTCCAGCAGGTGCTGCCTGAGCTGTGCACTGTTGATGCCCGTTTGCGCATGCAGTTGCCAGTGCACTTCGGCTTGTTGTGCCAGCAACCCAACTAACTGGCCTGATAAGGCTTGTTGCTGATGGTGGCAACCGACACCTGCCGCTGCAGAGTCGCCGCAAATCAGCAACTGCTGTTTTGGCCCGTGCCCCAGGATACCTGAACGCTCACCGCCTGCCTCCGGTAAACGCAGTGCCAGCTTTCGTACCCGTTTGCCTTGCCAAAGCAGTAACGGCCAGCAACACAGAGCCAATAACCAAAAACGCCAATGCATGAATTTGTCCAATTGCTTGTTATTACAGCATCTTAGCAAAGAGCCAGCTTGCTTTAGAAGCTCAATTCGATACAATCAGAACGTAAATTAAAATTTTCCACAAGGATTTAGGTATGAACGAGCTGTTTTGGTTGTTACCTGCAGTTATCCTTACCGTCGGGCTGGTCATTCTGGTACGCCGTTATCAGAAGTAAACGCAAGCCCGGCGATTGCATATAACCCGGAGCTTGTGATGTTCGAACTCACTATCATAACGGTGGCAGCCTTGCTGCCCATCGTTAATCCTTTCAGTACCGCACCACTTTTTCTGGCAATTACCGAAGGTTACGATCAGCGTACCCGTAACGAGCAAGCGTTGCGGGGCGTATTGTACATGGTCGGAATTTTAACCACCTTTTTGGTGGCCGGTAGTTTGATCATGAACTTCTTCGGCATTTCGCTGCCTGGCGTGCGTATTGCTGGTGGCATTCTGATTGGCCGGGTGGCTTTTCGCATGTTGTATCCACCAGATACAGTGGATTTAACCCCGGATGAAAAGCGTGAAAGCCGCAAGAAAGATGATATTTCGTTTTTCCCATTGGCGATGCCCAGCTTAAGTGGGCCGGGTTCCATCGCTGTAACCATCAGCCTGGCAACCTTATCCACGGCCTGGTGGCAGTATCTGGGTATTTTTATCGGTATACTGGTACTTGCTGCCATTGTGCTGCTGACTTTACGCTTATCCGGCAGGTTACATAGCTTGTTGGGAGTAAATGGTACTCACGCCATGACCAAGATCATGGGCTTTCTGATGTTCTGTATTGCCATCCAGTTTATTGTTAATGGCATTACCGATCCGGAGCTGCTGCAGTTATTCCGCGCTGGCTTGGCTGTGGATGCTGCCGCTTAGTTTTTCAGGGAAGCACCCGGTGCGTGGTAGCTCGGCTAACAATGAGTGCGTCCATCTGGCCAAGCCGTTTCAGGTCTTTGTTAGGATAATCAAACTGGCTAAGCACATAGCGCATCGCATTCAGCCGGGCTCTTTTTTTGCAGTCGGATTTCACCACAATCCAGGGTGCTTCGGCCGTGTCGGTATGCAAGAACATCGCTTCTTTTGCTTTGGTGTAGTCATCCCATTTATCAAGGGATGCCCGGTCAATGGGGCTTAGCTTCCACTGTTTCAATGGGTGCGATTCGCGCTCAATAAAGCGACGTTTTTGCTCATCGCGGGTTACCGAAAACCAGAATTTTATTAGATGGATACCAGAGCGCACCAGGTTTTGCTCAAAACCGGGTGCCTGACGGATAAATTCGCGGTAATCCTCATCACTGCAAAAGTTCATCACCCGTTCAACGCCGGCCCGGTTGTACCAGGAGCGGTCAAACAACACAATCTCACCAGCCGTTGGCAGATGCTGCACATAACGCTGAAAATACCACTGGCCTTGTTCTGCCCGGGTGGGCTTTTCCAGAGCAATCACCCGGGCACCCCGGGGATTTAAGTGCTCCATAAAACGTTTGATGGTGCCGCCTTTACCCGCGGCATCACGGCCCTCGAACAAAATCACCACTCTGGCGCCTGTTTCCTTCACCCAGTGTTGCAGTTTCAGCAGCTCCACTTGCAGGTTGTATTTTTGCTTTTCATAGCTTTTGCGGCGCAGGCGGTTTTTATAAGGGTAGGGGCTTTCCTGCCAATCGGGTAACAGTTCATCATCCGAGCCACTATCAAGGTTAGCGGTTTTTTCAAACTCTTCACGCAGCAGTACTTTACGCAATAAGGCCACATCATCCGGCGATGCTCCTTGCACTATGGATTGCAGCTGCGTGCTTAGCACGTCTACCGATTGATCATTCATCGTCGCGTTACTGCGCTCAGAGATGTCCCGCAATACCACCTCCAAAGAGGCCTGGGCACCGCTCATTTTCTGTTTACTGGTTTCTTCTGCGATCGCTGCCGGCGCAAGATCAGGCAGGGTATCGCCTCTTAAGATGTCACCTCGTTGCTTGATGCTTGATATTTCGTTTTCTGCCACAGATACCCTCCTGTTGTAGACTTCCATTATAGAGCAGGATGTCGGGTGTTGTTTGATCTGAAGCAGATTTATGAGCGATATGTACCAGCTTTACAATGGTTTAGGGCGGTGTTCAAGGCTTGGGAATACATGTTCACGATAGGCGGTATTAAGCATTGAGTGTGTCATCATCGCAATATCATTGGCAAAGAACAGTCGTCTATGGGCATTGGATAGCATATGTGGGTGATCTTTGTCAGCTATTGTAGCCCACACCGAGAAGGCACCGTTTTTCTTATTTTGCTCGGAAGGGCAAAGGTAGGTGATATTCACGTGATAGCCGGTTTGCTCAGCACCTGCCAGTGTTGCTTTAAGCTTATTGCGCAGGTGAACACCTGAAGGATCCTGCCCATTCGTAAAATCCTCGAATGTGTAGATGCACCAGATTTTATTCACATTAATGCCCACCCATAGGTATGCCAGATAATCCCCACTGCGGATTTGTATCGTTTTGCCAAAAATACCAGTCCAGTTTTTATCGACCTCTACCTGGGGGCATTGGTTGTTGGCAAAGTGCAGCTCAATTTTTTCCAGTGAACGCTTTACCTCCTCAGAGATAAACTTATCAGACATTTTGCGAAGTGATGCCGTGGAGTGATCGCGCTCAGAGAAAAAATAAATGAGTAAAAATACAATGCCTGTTAATGCAATTTGTGCCAGGGAAATGGCTACCAGGATCCAATCATGGCGGTTCTTATCCATGTACTGTACAACAACCCAGGCGGCTAACATAAAAGCTGCTACCAACAACAACAAGGAAATCAATTTCACCCAAGCAGGTGCATGCAGCTTGGTACTGTCCTGATTCATGGCTGAACTCCAAGTTTTTTAGAAAATACAGGAAATGAGCAGGGACCAAACTCTGCGACATAATCAAAGAACACTTTGTTCAATGCGCGTTTCAGCCAGAAGTGCTGATAAATCAACTGCTTTTGTTGTTCACTGGCTTCAGTTATACAGCGCACTCGGGTAAGCAACTCAGTATAACCTTGCTCAATTACTTCATAGTTTTGGCTGGTTAGTGAGGTGGGACTTAAATAGTAATGATAACTAGTGTCTGCCAGTACATAAAGCGGAGTGTTAAAAAAACAAATAGCACGAGCATTAAACAAAGTATCTTCAGCAAAACGGACAGTCTCATCAAAACGAAGATCTTTTTGGTTTGAATGGGCAACTTTAATCGGAAAATTTAGCCGCAAAAAGTCAGCTAAGCCAAGCGATTTATCCTGCGACAAATAGGCTGGAATGCGCGTTCCATGAACATCAAAAGTCAGTGGGTAGTCACCAACTAACTTATGGTCCTGTAATGCTTTATAAAACGAGGCCAAACGGTTAGCGGAGAAACAATCATCCGCATCAAGATAACAAACATAATCTCCTTGAGCGGCATCCAGCCCAAGATTTCGAGCCACTGAGGGGCCTGAGCGTGAAGTTGTTGTTCGAAGATAACGGATGTTTAAGTCAAAGGAGCTACCCAAGGGCTCATAATCATAATTATCATCCGCAACTAGTACTACTTCAAAGTCAGAAATACTTTGTGCTGCAAGACTTCGCAAACAACGTTCCAGAGTTGCCCCGGCCTGATAAGCAGGAATGATAATACTAAATTTCACCAGTTGCGCCTGTAAAAAATACTGGAAAGACAATGGGGATGATATCAGACAGGGATACGAACGCAATAAAGCATCAGTTTACCTCCCTTTGTATACTAATTAAGTTGGCGGTACAGGAGCGAAGCCTCGTTATGCTTAAAGAATCTTTATCTTCTTTTGTCTCATCCTGTTTTCAAAGATTACTGGCTGGGCAGGCAGTCTTGATTGATAATAAATCAAAGCTGACAATAGCTAGAAAAGTATCTGTTTGCGGCTAACCCATAGCTGAATGCGAAAGCACGATTTGAGTCTACACAAGATAGTTAAAAGGAGTTAAGCAACCATGGCACGCAGTAAAAACAGCTCCGCTTTTGAAGATCTTTTTAGTCTTGCAACTATGCTGCCCTGGTGGATAGGAGTGACGCTGGCCATCGCGGCTTATGCATTTATCAGTAGCTATGCAGTTATGCCAGAAATAGACCCACAGCGGCCAACCGCTCATATTCAACAGTCGATGATCTACCCGCTAGCATTGTATGGTCAGTACATCGTACCAGGCCTTTTACTGATGAGCGCTGCGAAGTCATTTTATGATCGCCACAAGCGCAAAAAACTACTATCCAATGTGCGTGAGAGCACTGTTTCAACATCTGAGCCATTATCGCCAATAGACTGGCGCGAGTTTGAAATGCTGGTAGGGCAGTACTTTCAGGAGAAAGGTTATCAAGTTCATGAAACGGGCGGTGCCGCAGACGGTGGCGTTGATTTACGCCTTACCGCCAGTGATTCAAATACCTACCTGGTACAGTGTAAACACTGGAAAGCAGGCAAAGTACCGGTGAATGTAGTACGCGAACTGTTCGGAGTAATGACTGCAGAAAACGCTCAGGGTGGCTTTGTGGTAACCTCCGGGCAATTCACTGCAGAAGCTCAAACTTTTGCAGATAAAACCAACATCAAACTCATTGATGGCAAGCTGCTGGTAGGCTCAATAAAAGGGCACTCAACTGACGAAAGCACACAAAATACGAGTAAAACAGAACCAAGCTGTCCGGTTTGCAATAGCAGCATGGTCCTCAGAACAGCACGTAAAGGAGTAAATGCAGGCAATCAATTTTATGGTTGTTCACGCTTTCCTGATTGTAGGGGAACAAGAGCTTATGAGTAACCCAATCAACGGCGGTGGATAGCTTGGGCTGTTGCTTATTTAACTTAAATACTCAATTTAACATAATATACATTATGGGATATTATGTGTTAGGCCGAATAAGCCTGTTTTTAGACTAAATCGGTCCAAAGCTTAATGTGCTTCGTATTAAGGCAATACCTAATGACAGGATTAAACAATGCCGGAGCACTACTGCCATGACACTTTTGCTTCGATGGTTTGGCCTTGCTGCATTGTGGATTTGTTTTGCTTTGCAGGCGGGAAACATATTGATGTCCGTGCATCCTAATCAGCCTGGTACTGTGCGTTTGCAATTTGCCAGTGCTAACGACTTTAGTTATGTGCAATTGGTGCATGATACGGTTATGGGTGGTCGTTCGCGCGGGACTTTGCAGACAGAAACCACAGCGCTGCGCTTTAGTGGTCATCTATCGCTGGCGAATAACGGTGGCTTTGCCTCGGCGCAATTTAATTTAAAGCAGCCATTACCTGCTTTGAATTTCCAGCAGATCAGATTGCAATTAGCTGCCGATGGCCGTCGCTATCAGTTGCGGCTTAAAACACCATTTATCCCGGACGGTGTTGCTTATGTCGCGCACTTTGATAGCCAACCCGGCAAAGCCAGTTATGAATTTACGGCCAGAGATTTCAATGGGCAGTTTCGTGGCCGTGCTGTCGCGAATATGCCGGTACTTCACTTTGCCGATGTGTATCAGGTCAGCATAATGCTGGCGGATAAAACCACAGGTAACTTTGACATTTTGCTCTATGACATTGAGTTCTCAGCGCTGCAGTCCATTTAAAAAACACTTGGAAAATCAACTGTCACCGGGCTTGATGCCAACCTGTTTAACATTACCCTGATCGTCTAACTGACGGACTGTAAGCACCAGAGCATCCAGTTTTACCTGATCGCCGACCACAACCCGGCGGTGAAAGCGTTCGGTAATGTAATCAGCCAGGGTGACGTGGCTCTCATGCTCTGGCAAGGTAATGCTGTAAAAGGCATCCAGTTCATCCAGCGTGATTTGCCCGTTGAGGACAAAATCTCCAAAGAAATCACTGGCGGTCATACTGCGGCTGCTGGCGGCACTGGCCAGCACGGTACTGATCGCGGGTACATCGACCATTTTGCACAAGACCAGCACGCTGTCTTTGAGTTTGAATACTGGTTTCTCGCTGCTTAACAGCCATTCGCCGTTACGGATCACGCCTAAAAACTCTGCATTGTGTGGCACGGTAAAGTCCTGCCATTGCTTATCCAGCATCGGCGAGTCGGCTTTAAGATTGAATGAAATCACTTCAATCACATCATTGCTATCGATAGCATCCAGCGGCATGGTTTGATCCGGCCCGGACTCTTTTGGTACTTCCAGTTTTAACCAGCGTGCGACCGGTGAAATACTCCAGCCCTGGAACACCAGCGAGACGATCACAATTACAAAAGCAACGTTAAAGTACAGGTGCTCATCCGGTACACCAGCCAACCAGGGAAAGAGTGCCAGAATAATCGGCACGGCACCGCGAAGACCTACCCAACTGATAAACAGCTGATCTTTTGCCGGGAAGTGAAATGGGATCAAGCTTAAAAGAACGGCTAACGGCCGGGCGATGAAAATCAGTATGCCAGCGATGGCCAGTGCTGGCAGCAGATGCTCCAGCAACTGGCTGGGCACCACCAACAAGCCGAGCATTAAAAACATCACAATTTGGCTGAGCCAGGCCAGCCCATCGTGCACCCGCAAAATATAAAGCACCTGTGGCAAACGGGCGTTACCAACAAAATAGCCCATTAAATACACGGCCAGAAAGCCACTGCCTTCAAATTGGGTGGTGACGGCATAAACCGAGATACAGCAAGCCACCGCCATTAATGGAAAGAATGCAAAACTAAGCGGCAGTTTGCGGCACAAAAAGACGAACAGGCGCCCTGCTCCATAGCCTACGGCACCACCGATAATCGCTTGCTTTAAAAATACCATCAGCACCGACCAATCCAGCGCGGTGTATTCTGCCAGAACACCGACCAGGGTGACCGTAAGCATCACCGCCATAGGATCGTTGCTGCCGGACTCAATTTCTAAGGTCGATGCCACCCGATCTTTGATGCGAATACCGCGGGATTGAAAAATGGAGAAAACAGCTGCGGCATCGGTCGAGCTGAGAATAGCGCCTAGCAACAGCCCCTGCAGCCAATGCAACCCCAGGATCCAGGCTGCAGCAAGACCAGTCACGGTGCAGGTAATCACCACGCCAAGGGTGGCGAGCATAGCAGCAGGTGCCAACGCCACCCGGAAGCGCTCTGGATGAGTGCGCATACCACCATCAAACAGAATAATCACCAGCGCGATGGAGCCAATCAGAAATGCGACTTGCGGGTTATTGAACGTGATGCCAAGCAAGCCCTGCTCACCAGCCAGCATGCCGATAATCAGAAACACCAACAGGATAGGCGCTCCAAGGCGGGCAGAAATCAGTGTGGCAATAATGCTGATTAAAAACAAAGCCCCGATAACCAGGATGGTAAGATTAATGGCCTCCACGCGCTAAGATCCCCTCCCCTAATTATGCCAGCTCGTTCAGTATAGCCTGCAAAGCAGCTGCAGGATCCACTGCTTTGGTAATGGGCCGGCCAATCACCATGTAATCCACTCCCACGGCTTTGGCTTCAGCTGGGGTCATGATGCGACGTTGATCGTCCTGGCTGCTGCCTGCAGGGCGAATGCCCGGAGTGACCAGACGAAACCCCTGCCCCAGTTGCTGCTTGAGCAAACTGGCTTCTTGTGCCGAGCAGACGACACCATCCAGGCCAGAGCTTTGTGCCAAAGTGGCTAAACGCATTACTTGCTGCTCAGGCGATTGCTCAATACCAACCTCCAGTAAGTCGCTTTGCTCCATACTGGTGAGCACCGTCACCCCAATCAGCAAGGGTTTATCACTGCCAAACGACTGCAAGCTTTGAACCGCAGCGTCCATCATTCGACGACCGCCACTGGCGTGCACATTCACCATCCAGACACCAAGATCAGCGGCTGCGGCAACCGCTTTAGCGACCGTATTTGGGATATCGTGAAACTTCAAATCGAGGAAGACATCAAAGCCCCGCTGGTGCAGCTGTTTCACAAAAGCAGGACCAAAGTGAGTGAACATTTCTTTGCCAACTTTCAAGCGGCACAAGGTGGGATCCAGTTGGCTGACAAAATTCAGCGCCGCTGGTTGCTCGGCAAAATCCAGTGCAACCACCACCGGGCTAAGTGAAGACATGAGAACTCCTGTTTAACGACCATCGATGCCACTGATTGGCTCCACCGTTTCCCATTGCTGGCACGATGGACACAACCAGTAGTGCTGCCGGGTTTTAAAGCCGCAGTTCCGGCAGCTATATAATACTTTTTTATTCAGATAGTTAGCAACCAGCTCTGTCACAGAGTCCAACACCTCAGCCGCTTCCTTTGAACTCTGCTTGCGCTGCTCCAGCAACGCCTGGAATAAACGGATATTAGGCTGCTGCTGCAATTTTTCCAGGAGCAATTGTTCCGCCGCTTTGTCTGAGCCGTGCTGCAGCAACCAGCAGGCCAGCTCAATATGGGCACTGATGTTGTTGTGCTTGTGGCTCAGCTGAGACAACAGCTGGTACCAATCTTCATCCGGCTGCTGGCAACTTTTGGCCAGAGGCAGAATATCTGCGCTCCACTGTGGCTTTTCCAATACTATGGCTTTGTACAACACAAAGGCTTGTTGTGGCTGCTGCTCTGCCAGAGCCACCCTCGCCAGCTCAAATCTGGGCCGAATAGCCTTAGGATAACGGGTTGCCAGCTGCTGATAAGCCTTCCATGCACTGGCTGGCTCTGCCTGCTGTTGCTGTTCACAGCCGATATTTGCCAGCGCCAATCGTAAACTGCCAGAGTTGGTTTGCTCCACCGCATCACTCAGCAACATGGCTTTTTCCCATTCATGGGTACTGATGTACAATGCTACCAGATGCTTCAGAGCCAGTTCACGCAGTGCTTCTTGCTTAACCAGCGGGGTCAGTAATTTTTCTGCCCGGTCATACAAACCGGCCGATTGATAATCTTTGGCCAGTTCGAATTGTATTTGCTGGGCCTGAACTTTGGGTAATTTCAGCTGATGCAGCTTTTCATGAATACGAATGGCTTTGTCCCAGTCACCGCGGCGGCGAAATAAGTTAGCCAGCGCCAGGTAGGTGTCGATGGTGGCCGCTTCGATGTCCAGTAAGTGCAACAATTGTTCAATGGCTTTATCTTCCTGATCGGTGAGCAGAAAGTTTAATCCGGACGATAAGTTTTTGGTGATATGGGTACGGTCTTTCAGTTCCTGGTGCTTTACGCTATTGCGCCCCATAAACCAGCCATAGGCAGCGGCAACAGGAAGCAGCAAAAACAAAAGTTCGAGCATAGGTCAGCTGGTCGAAGTTGGCTGCTGGCTATTTCTTCTCAGCCGGCGGCGTATACGGAACAGCATGGTAAGCAGAAACCCTGCGAGTAGACCGATCAGTAAAAACAATACGGCTACATCAACCAGTCGCAATTGGTACTGCGTATAAAGAAGATCAAGTTCAACCTGTTGTTGATTGGCTGCACCAAACAAAAAACCAGCCACCATCACAATTGCAATTACAACAGCATAAACAAGATTAACCAAGGTTCACTCCATGGCATAAGATGGTAAAGCAAGCACAGATTAGCGGATGTTGTCTTTTACTCTGTCGCGCAGCTCTTTACCTGGTTTAAAGTGCGGTACGTATTTGCCATCCAGATCGACACGTTCGCCGGTTTTTGGGTTGCGACCAATACGGGGGGCACGGTAATGCAGTGAAAAACTACCAAAACCACGGATTTCGATGCGTTCGTTGGAAGCCAGCGAGTGCACCATTTGCTCCAGAATTTCTTTGACCGATGACTCCATATCCTTGACCTGGATATGAGGAAAATCCGTTGCCATTTTCTCTATCAATTCAGATTTAGTCATACTATCTCCTAGGCGGTCATAGAGTGGGCTGACACTTTGCCAGCCCACACATCAAGCCAGATTACTGATCTTTTTGAGCAGCTTTAAAGGCTTCAGCCATGGCATTGGCACCAAAGTCAGATTCTTCCTGCTTATTGATGCTATCCAGAGCTTCTTTTTCTTCCGCTTCGTCTTTCGCACGGATTGACAGGCTGATCACACGGTTTTTGCGATCCACACCCATCAGGCGAGCTTCAACTTCTTCACCCACTTTCAGGGCAGAAGTTGCATCTTCGATGCGCTCACGAGCGATATCAGAAACACGGACGTAGCCTTCAACGCCACCTTCCAGTGCAACGGTTGCGCCTTTGGCATCAACTGCGGTCACTTCACCTTTAACAATAGCACCTTTCTTGTTGTCAGCAAGGTAGTTATTGAATGGATCGTCATCCAGTTGTTTGATACCTAAAGAAATACGCTCGCGCTCTGGGTCAACTTGCAGCACAACGGCGTGTACTTCGTCACCCTTTTTGAACTCACGAACAGCTTCTTCACCAGTGGCATTCCAGGAAATGTCAGACAGGTGAACCAGGCCATCAATACCACCGTCCAGACCGATAAAGATACCGAAGTCCGTGATGGACTTGATTTTACCGCTGACACGATCGTTCTTGTTGAAGCCTTTCGCAAACTCTTCCCATGGGTTTGGTTTGCACTGCTTCAGGCCCAGAGAAATACGACGACGCTCTTCGTCAATTTCAAGTACCATCACTTCCACAGAGTCACCCAGGTTGACAACCTTGGATGGGTGGATGTTCTTGTTGGTCCAATCCATCTCAGACACGTGTACCAGACCTTCAACACCTTCTTCGATTTCCACGAAGCAGCCGTAGTCAGTCAGGTTGGTGACGCGACCAGTGATTTTTGCACCTTCAGGGTAACGTGAAGCGATAGCGGCCCATGGATCTTCACCCATTTGCTTCAGACCCAGAGAAACACGCTGCTTCTCACGGTCAAACTTCAGGACCTTCACCGGGATTTCGTCACCAACATTGACGATTTCGCTTGGATGCTTCACGCGCTTCCATGCCATATCGGTGATGTGCAGCAGGCCGTCAACGCCGCCCAGATCAACGAACGCACCGTAGTCAGTCAGGTTCTTAACGATACCTTTGACTTCCATGCCCTCTTCCAGGTTTTCCAGCAGTTGCTCGCGCTCTGCGCTGTTCTCAGACTCGATCACGGCACGACGTGAAACCACCACGTTGTTGCGCTTCTGATCCAGCTTGATTACTTTGAATTCTAGCTCTTTGTTCTCCAGGTGCAGGGTGTCACGTACCGGACGGACATCAACCAGAGAACCAGGCAGGAATGCACGAATACCATCAACTTCAACCGTGAAGCCACCTTTCACTTTACCGGTGATTACACCGTGTACAGTGACTTTGTCTTCACAGGCTTTTTCCAGGCGCAGCCATGACTCATGGCGTTTCGCTTTTTCACGAGACAGCAGAGTTTCACCGAAGCCGTCTTCGATAGCGTCCAGAGCAACGTCGATGATATCGCCGACATTGACTTCCAGCTCACCACTGTTGTTCTTGAATTGCTCAACTGGGATGGCTGCTTCAGACTTCAGACCAGCGTCAACCATAACGACGTCTTTCAGTACAGCAACAACGGTGCCTTTTACAATGGCGCCCGGGCGAGTTTCGATGGCTTTGAGGCTTTCCTCAAATAATTGTGCAAAATTTTCAGTCATAGGTTAGTTTTCAACATGTTTGCTCCACATTACATCCTGTGCAGTGGGGTTACCAGTTTGTCCCGGCCGGTTCCGTGGCGCGGGATTTTCACTCAGAAATTAGCCAGCTTGCAGTTTGCTTTTGGCATACTGAAAGACTTCATCCAATACCTGGGTAATGTCTTTATCTGACGAGTCCAGTTGAAGGGCATCAGCAGCGGGAACCAGTGGCGCTGTGGCTCTGTTGGTATCACGCTCATCCCTTGCCTGGATATCGTGCAAAAGGTCGCCGATTTTAACATCGAACCCCTTATTTTTCAACTGCAAAAAGCGTCGCTCGGCACGAACTTCAGCACTTGCTGTTAAAAATATTTTAACCTTGGCTTGTGGAAACACCACAGTGCCCATATCGCGGCCATCCGCCACCAGGCCTGGTGCTTCACGAAACGCACGCTGACGGCGTAATAAGGCTTCACGTACCCTGGGTAAAGCGGCTACTTTCGAAGCTACCGCCCCTACTTCCTCGGTACGAATGGTGGAGCTGACGTTCTCGCCTTCCAGAATAATTTTCACCTCACCGTCTTCATCGGTGTCAAATTGCACATCCAGGTGAGCTGCCAGCGGTTGTACCGCATCTTCATCTTCCGGATCAATTTGATGGTGAATCGCAGCAAGCGCCAGTACCCGATAGATGGCGCCGCTATCCAGAAAGTGCCAGCCCAGCTTCTGAGCCAGCAAGCGGCTGAGGGTTCCTTTGCCGGAGCCACTTGGACCGTCTATGGTAATGACAGCAACGTCTTGTTGCATTCAGGCCTCCAGGGTCATATCTCGAAATTCAGCGACGTAGTATACAAGCTTTTATAGCAAAAAGCCTGTGAAGTTTTTAAGCAAACCATTTAGACCCTGGCATGAACCAGGGCCTAAATGGTTGAAATAATGAAATAACTAGCTTGAAAGCGACTGAAATAACCGGAAGTAGTCAGGAAATGTTTTACGGGTGCACTGTGGATCTTCAATGGTAACCGGGGTATCACTCAGCGCTACCAATGAAAAGCACATGGCCATACGATGATCATCATAAGTTGCAATACTGGCATGTGTCAGCCGGGCTGGTGGCGTTATTTTCAAATAATCCTGGCCTTCCTCTACCTCAGCGCCCACTTTTCTAAGCTCAGTTGCCATGGCAGCCAGCCGGTCCGTTTCTTTCACCCGCCAGTTGTATACATTGCGGATGCAGGTCGGTCCTTTGGCAAACAAGGCTGTGGTGGCAATGGTCATGGCCGCATCGGGGATGGCATTAAAATCCTTATCGATGCCATGCAGCTGGTTACGCGTGACTGAAATGAAGTCATCGCCCCACTGCACATCCGCGCCCATCTCGGCCAGCGCATCAGCAAAGTGAATATCACCCTGTACGGCATTCTTACCAATACCGGTTACGGTAATGGTACCGCCGCGAATCGCTGCTGCAGCCAAAAAATAAGACGCCGAAGAGGCATCGCCTTCCACCAGTATACTGCCCGGGCTTTGGTAACGCTGGTTACCACGAACCACAAAGCGCTGATAATTGTCGTGCTGAACCTGCACGCCAAAGCGCTGCATCAGCGCCAGGGTTATATCGATGTAGGGTTTTGATACCAGTTCGCCAACAATCTCGATGCTGCTGTCGCCGTTTAGCATCGGCGCTATCATCAGCAAAGCGGTTAAAAACTGGCTGGAAATACTGCCATTCACCCGCGCCACCCCACCTTGCAGCGCCTGCCCACGAATGGTCAAGGGGGGAAACCCAGGCTCTTTTTCGTACTCAATATCCGCCCGCCATTGCTGCAAGGCTTCTACCAAATGGCCAATCGGCCGCTCGTACATGCGGGGCTCACCTTTGAGGTGTGCTGTGACATTGGAGGCTGCTAAAGCCGCGGTAAGCGGTCGCATGGCTGTGCCGGCATTGCCTAAGAACAACTCAACCGGCGTGCTCGCCTGAAAGAAACCACCCAAGCCATCGACCACACACTCGGTGCGATCCGGACTGAGTTGGTAGCTCACCCCCAGGGCTTGCAGTGCATTGAGCATATGACGAATGTCGTCACTGTCCAGCAAGTTGGTGATCCGGGTCTGCCCTTTTGCCAGCGCAGCCAGCAATAACACCCGGTTGGAAATGCTTTTCGAGCCAGGCAAATGCACCGTGCCTTCGACCCGGCCAATGGGTTGCAATGTTAAGGTGTTCATCCATGGCTCCGTTCAAAGGCTTGCATAAAGGCGATCAAGGCTTCGACACCTGCCATCGGCATGGCATTGTAAATACTGGCGCGCATACCACCCACCAGGCGATGCCCTTTTAATGCCAACAAGCCATTCGCTTCGGCTTCTTTGACGAAACGGTCATTGAGGCTGTCATCGGCCAGCAGAAAAGGCACGTTCATCCAGGAGCGATTGGCTGGGGCCACATCGTTGCGGTAAAAGGCGCTCTGATCGATAAACTGATACAAGCGCTCGGCTTTGGCCTGGTTGTGCTGGGCCATTGCTGCAACACCACCTTGCTGTTTTAACCACTGAAACACCAGGCCGGCCAGGTACCAGGCAAAGGTGGGAGGGGTATTGAACATGCTGTCGTTACCGGCTGTCAGCGCATAATCCATAATGGAAGGAATGGCTTTGCCTTGCCCGCGCGCCAGTAAGTCCTCCCGTACAATAACCAGAGTCAGGCCAGACGGGCCTATGTTCTTTTGCGCCCCGGCATAGATTAGACCAAAGCGGCTGACATCAATCGGCCGGGATAAGATGGTGGAAGACAAATCGGCCACCAGCGGTACATCCGTGTGCGGTAGTTCGGTGAACTCCAGACCATCGACCGTTTCATTCGGGCAAAAGTGCACATAATCGGCGGTTGGATGAATGTCCCAGTCCTTCGCAGCAACCAGGCTGCGCTGCCCATCCTGATTGCGGCGAATATCCAGCGTGCGGACCTTGCCAAATTTTTGCGCCTCTTCAACGGCTGCTTTGGACCAGGAGCCGGACACCACATAGTCTGCTTCGCCGTCTTTGCTCAGTAAATTCAACGGCACCGCTGAGAACTGGCCACGGCCACCACCATGCATGAAAAGTACTTTGTAACTATCCGGAATGGACAACAAATCACGTAAATCCTGCTCGGCTTTCGCTGCGATTGCCATAAAGGATTTACTGCGATGGCTTACTTCCATCACAGAGCAGCCATGCTGCTGCCAGTTAATTAATTCAGCTTGCGCTTGTTGCATTACCTCGACCGGCAACATAGCCGGACCGGCACAAAAGTTATAGGTGGTCATGCTGTGTTCTTACTCCACACTCTGCACTGTAAACAGAAACGAGCGCTGCTGCGCTCGTTCATTTGAGTGTTATACCTGTTCGTTATCCGCCGCTTGGTCCGGCGTTGTGCCTGTATCAGCACTGTCTTCGGCTACCTCAGCTTCATCAGTGGGTAACTCTTGCTCTTCAATTTCATCGATGCGCTGCACCCCTACCACAGACTCATCGTCTGAGGTGCGGATCAGGATCACGCCCTGGGTATTACGACCGACCTCCGACACTTCCTGTACCCGGGTACGAACCAGCGTGCCTTTGTTGGAGATCAGCATAATCTCATCGGACTCATTCACCTGTACGGCACCAACCACCAGTCCGTTGCGCTCCGATACTTTGATCGAGACCACACCCTGGGTTGCCCGGCTCTTCGCCGGGTATTCTTCCAGCGCGGTTCGTTTACCGTAGCCGTTCTCGGTCACCGTCAGTACAGCCCCTTCACCGTGCGGGATGATCAAGGAGACCACAGAGCCATTTTCACGCAGCTTGATACCGCGAACACCGGTGGCGGTACGGCCCATGGCACGGACCTGGCCTTCATCAAAGCGCACTACTTTGCCATCGTCTGAGAACAGCATAATCTCGCTGTTGCCATCGGTCAGGCCGACACCAATCAGCTGATCACCTTCATTGAGGTTCACCGCAATGATGCCGTTGCTGCGAGGCCGTGAGTAATCGGTCAATGGGGTTTTCTTCACCGTGCCTTTGGCGGTGGCCATAAAGACAAACTTGCCTTCTTCGTATTCACGTACCGGCAGAATGGCTGTAATACGCTCTTCCGCTTCCAATGGCAGTATATTCACAATCGGCTTACCGCGGGAGATGCGGCTGGCTTGTGGCAACTGGTATACTTTTAGCCAGTACAGACGACCCCGGTCTGAGAAGCACAAAATGGTATCGTGGGTGCTGGCCACCAGCAGTTGATCGACGAAGTCTTCATCTTTCACTTTGGTTGCTGCTTTGCCTTTACCACCACGGCGCTGCGCTTCGTAATCGGTCAGCGGCTGATACTTTGCGTAGCCCAGGTGCGACAAGGTAACCACCACGTCTTCTTCGGTGATCAAATCTTCTAAATTGATGTCCAGTTCGTTTTCTAAGATTTCGGTGCGGCGGGCATCACCATACTGCTCTTTGGCGGCAAGCAACTCTTCGCAAATTACTTCCATCAAGCGCTCTGAACTGGCCAGAATATGCAGTAGCTCGGCAATCAGCTCCAGCAGATCCTTATATTCTGCCAGAATCTTCTCGTGCTCCAGGCCGGTAAGCTTGTGCAGGCGTAGATCCAAAATGGCCTGAGCTTGTTGTTCAGTCAGGTAGTAATGGCCATCACGAATGCCAAAGTGCTCTTCCAGCCACTCAGGCCGTGCTGCATCTTGCCCCGCCCGCTCCAGCATCGCGCTGACACTGCCCAGTTGCCAGCTGCGCTCGGTCAGGCCAATTTTTGCTTCTGCCGGGCTGTTGGAGGTTTTAATCAGCTCAATGATTTCATCGATATTGGCCAGCGCTATCGCCAGACCTTCTAAAATATGTGCCCGGTCGCGAGCCTTGCGCAAATCATAGACAGTACGGCGGGTAACGACTTCACGGCGGTGCAGTACAAAGCACTCCAGCATCTGCTTTAAGCCGAGGATCTTAGGCTGGCCCTGATCCAGTGCCACCATATTGATACCAAACACCGTTTGCATCTGGGTATTGGTATACAGGTGATTCAGCATCACGTCGCTAGACTCGCCACGCTTAAGCTCAATCACAATACGCATGCCGTCTTTATCGGACTCATCACGCAGTGCCGAAATGCCTTCAATGCGTTTTTCTTTCACCAGCTCGGCGATTTTCTCAATCAAACGCGCTTTATTTACCTGATACGGCAGTTCATTAACGATAATGGTTTCGCGGCCGGTTTTCTCATCGGTTTCAATTTCGGTACGGGCACGGATGTAAATTTTACCCCGGCCTGTACGGTAGGCTTCTTCAATGCCCTTACGGCCATTGATAATGGCGGCCGTTGGAAAGTCTGGGCCTGGGATCAGCTGCATCAGCTCAGGAATGCTGATTTCCGGGTTAGCGATTAACGCCAGACAGGCATCAATCACTTCGGTTAAGTTGTGCGGCGGTATATTGGTCGCCATACCAACGGCAATGCCTGAGGAACCATTGATCAGCAGGTTCGGTAAACGGGTTGGCAAAACGCCCGGAATTTGCTCGGTGCCATCGTAGTTCGGCACAAAATCGACGGTTTCTTTGTCGAGATCGGCCAACAGCTCGTGAGCAATGCGAGCCATCCGCACTTCGGTGTAACGCATCGCTGCCGCAGAGTCGCCATCGATGGAACCAAAGTTGCCCTGACCATCCACCAGCATATAACGCAATGAAAATGGCTGAGCCATCCGGACGATGGTGTCGTACACGGCACTGTCACCATGCGGGTGGTATTTACCAATGACGTCACCGACTACACGGGCAGATTTTTTGTAGGCTTTGTTCCAGTCATTGCCCAGTTCTTTCATCGCAAAAAGAACTCGGCGATGCACAGGCTTGAGGCCATCCCGGACATCCGGCAGCGCACGGCCGACGATGACGCTCATGGCGTAGTCCAGGTAGGAATTCTTCAGTTCGTCTTCAATATTGATGGGAACGATTTCTTTTGCCAGCTCAGTCATATTCGCGCTTTTTCCCTTAAATCATGGAGATAACCCGCATTTATCGCAGTTCTTAGTTGCGGGGCAACGTCGGATTCTACCACATAAAATGGCAGTTGCCATGGCCGATCGGTGCTGTTGTACGAAAAGTAAACTGAAGCGGTAGCTCTGCTTGCAGTGATGCTGCATCGCCCTATAATAGCGAAAACTTTTTGGAGACTTCCCCGATGGCCGATATCCCTGTTCAGCCGCTGCCTGCCAATGTAGATGCCGCTGAAATTGCCAAGTTTAATGACATCGCCTCACGCTGGTGGGATCCGGACGGTGAATTCAAACCCTTGCATCTGCTAAACCCTACCCGGCTGGGTTACATCAGTGATCAGCTGGGTGGTTTATTTGGTAAAACGGTAATTGATGTGGGTTGTGGGGGCGGTATTCTGGCTGAAAGCATGGCCCGTGCCGGCGCTAAAGTCACCGGCATTGATATGGCCGATGAAGCTTTGATGGTTGCCCGGCTGCACGCGCTTGAAGCTGGCATTGCCGTCGATTACCAGCAATCAACCGCCGAGCACTATGCGTTACAGGCAGCCGGCCAGTTTGAGCTGGTAACCTGCATGGAAATGCTGGAGCATGTGCCCGAGCCTGCTTCTGTAGTGCAGGCATGTGCAGATTTAGTAGCACCCGGCGGCACGGTGGTGTTTTCTACCATTAATAAAAGCTGGAAAGCCTATGCCATGGCCATTGTAGGCGCGGAATACCTGCTACGATTGGTCCCCAAAGGCACCCATGAATACGCCAAGTTTATTCGCCCTTCGCTGTTGATGCGCTATGCAGAACAGGCAGGCCTTACCATCACAGGTGCAACCGGCTTGCACTTTAATCCGCTGAGTAACACCTTCAAAGTAGGCCCCGGGCTGGATGTGAATTACTTTGTGGTGGCGAAAAAACCGCTGAATTGATGCTTATTTAACTGGTCAGAGGGGCTGATAAGAATAGTTTTTTTCAGTAAAAAAAAACTTGCATTCCAGCGAAGCCAGTCAGGCTTTGGCCTCGCTGCGTATCGCCCCAAAAACATAGCAAACCCCGTACCAAAACTATGGTTTTTTGTGACTTGCAAATCGGCCAAATCCACACTATCTTGTGATCCAGTTAGCCGCCAACCCTATATATTGTGTATCGAAGCAGCAATCAGGGTGTAAAAAATAATCAAGTGCTTAACAAGGCAAGGTCGGGCGGCGGCATCAATTTAAATGGACGCAACAAAGTGGGTACTACAGCATGACGACATTGTATGTTACGAAGCGGGATGGCAATCGGGAGCCATTGGATTTAGATAAAATTCATCGCGTCATCACCTGGGCTGCCGAAGGCTTGCAAAGTGTTTCGGTGTCGCAGGTTGAGTTAAAATCGCATATTCAATTCTACGATGGCATCAAAACCGAAGACATCCACGAAACCATCATCAAAGCTGCCGCCGATCTGATTTCGAAAAACACCCCGGATTACCAGTATCTGGCAGCCAGGCTGGCGGTATTCCACTTGCGCAAAAAAGCCTATGGTCGTTTTGAACCACCGGCCTTGTACGATCATGTGGTGCGTATGGTGGAAAATAGCCGCTACGATGCGCACTTGCTGCAGGATTACAGCAAAGCCGAGCTGGAGCAACTGGATACTTTCATCGACCATAGCCGGGATTTGAATTTCAGTTATGCCGCTGTGAAGCAACTGGAAGGTAAGTACCTGGTGCAAAACCGGGTCACCGGCCAGATTTTTGAAAGTGCCCAGTTCCTGTACATGCTGGTAGCTGCCTGCTTGTTTGCCAATTACCCGAAAGAAACCCGCTTGGGCTATGTGCGCCGTTTTTACGATGCGATTTCTTTGTTCAAGCTGTCGCTGCCTACGCCTATTATGGCTGGCGTGCGCACCCCTACCCGTCAGTTCAGTTCTTGCGTGCTGATTGAATGTGGTGACAGCCTCGACTCCATCAATGCCACCTCCAGCGCCATTGTTAAATACGTCAGCCAGCGCGCTGGTATTGGTATTAATGCCGGTCGCATCCGGGCATTGGGTAGCCCTATCCGCCATGGTGAGGCTTTCCATACCGGTTGTATTCCGTTTTACAAGCACTTTCAAACCGCCGTCAAAAGCTGCTCACAAGGTGGTGTGCGCGGTGGTGCTGCCACCTTATTCTTCCCGCTGTGGCATCTGGAAGTAGAGTCGTTACTGGTTTTGAAAAACAACCGCGGTGTGGAAGAAAACCGGGTCCGCCACCTCGATTATGGTGTGCAGTTTAACCGTCTTATGTATCAGCGCCTGATCAAAGATGAAAGCATTACCTTATTCAGCCCATCCGATGTGCCGGGCTTGTACGATGCCTTCTTTGAAGATCAGGAAAAGTTTGAACAGCTGTATGTGCAATACGAAGCGGATGACAGCATCCGTAAAAAGCGCATTAAAGCGGTGGAGCTCTTCACCCTCTTTATGCAAGAGCGGGCCAGCACTGGTCGTATCTACCTGCAAAACGTCGATCACTGCAACACCCACAGCCCCTTTGATCCGAAAGTGGCACCAGTGCGTCAGAGCAATCTGTGCCTGGAAATTGCGCTGCCTACCAAACCGCTGCGTGATGTCAATGACGAAGAAGGTGAAATCGCCCTTTGCACCCTTTCCGCGTTTAACCTGGGCGCGCTGGATAGCCTGGACGAACTGGAAGAATTATCGGACTTAATTGTACGGGCACTGGACAGCCTGCTGGATTATCAGGACTACCCCATTCCGGCAGCCCGTAATGCCACCATGGGCCGGCGTACCCTTGGGGTTGGCGTGATCAATTACGCCTATTACCTGGCGAAAAATGGCGTGCGCTACTCCGATGGTTCGGCCAATGGGTTGACGCACCGTACTTTTGAAGCCATTCAATATTACTTATTAAAAGCCTCGATGCAGCTGGCGAAAGAGTTTGGTCCTTGCCCGAAATTCAACGAGACCACCTACTCGCAAGGCATTATGCCGATTGACAGCTACAAAAAAGATTTGGATAAAGTCTGTACAGAAGCGCTGCAACTCGATTGGGATCGGTTGCGTCAGGATGTGATGGCCTTCGGATTACGGAATTCCACGCTATCCGCGCTGATGCCATCGGAAACCTCGTCGCAGATTTCCAATGCCACCAATGGCATTGAGCCACCACGCGGCCATGTCAGTGTCAAAGCCAGTAAAGACGGTATTCTAAAACAGGTAGTGCCAGAGTACGAACGTTTAAAAGCTCAGTACGAGCTGCTGTGGGATATGCCCAGCAACGACGGCTACCTGGCGCTGGTCGGTATTATGCAGAAGTTTGTTGATCAAACCATTTCTGCCAATACCAATTACGATCCAAACCGTTTCGACGGTGGTCGGGTCCCGATGAAGCTGTTGCTAAAAGATTTGCTAACCGCCTACAAGCTTGGTGTCAAAACCCTGTATTACCACAACACCCGTGATGGTGCCTCGGATATGCAGGAAGACATGCCAGAAGCTGAAGACGATGGCTGCGCAGGCGGCGCCTGTAAGATTTAATCTGTACCGCGGGCTTAGCAAGCCCGCTTTTTTCGGTTATTGGACTTAGGAAGAGAATCACGCCATGGCGTACACCACCTTTAATCGCGAGATTAATGATCAAATGAAAGAGCCGATGTTCTTCGGCAATCCGGTCAATGTTTCCCGCTACGATCAGCAAAAGTACCCAATCTTTGAAAAGCTGATTGAAAAGCAATTGTCTTTCTTCTGGCGCCCGGAGGAAGTCGATGTCAGCAAAGACCGCATCGACTTTCAAAATCTGCCAGAGCATGAAAAGCATATTTTCTTAAGCAATTTAAAGTACCAGACCTTGCTGGACTCAGTGCAAGGTCGCTCACCGAACGTGGCGCTGCTGCCGCTGGTGTCTTTGCCGGAGCTGGAAACCTGGATTGAAACCTGGGCCTTTAGTGAAACCATTCACAGCCGCAGTTACACCCACATTGTGCGCAACATTTCGTCCGAGCCGCACAAGGTGTTTGATGACATTATGCTCAACCAAAACATTATGGAGCGGGCGGAAGATGTTACGCGTTACTACGATGACCTGATTGAGTCCTTTAACCTGTACAATCTCTGCGGCAACGGAACACATAGCGTCAATGGCGTCAGCAAAAGTGTTAGCCTGCGCGACTTAAAAAAGAAGCTCTACCTTTGCCTGATGTCGGTCAACGTGCTGGAAGCCATTCGCTTCTATGTCAGCTTTGCCTGCAGCTTTGCCTTTGCCGAACGCGAACTGATGGAAGGCAATGCCAAAATCATCAAACTGATTGCCCGCGATGAAGCCCTGCATTTGACCGGCACTCAGCATATGCTCAATATCATTGCTGCCGGTGAAGACGACCCGGAAATGGGCCAGATCGCTAAAGAGTGTGAACAGGATGCCATCGCTATTTTCAAAAAAGCAGCCGAACAGGAAAAAGCCTGGGCCGCTTATTTGTTCAAAGATGGTTCCATGATCGGGCTGAACAAAGATATTTTGTGTCAGTATGTCGAGTACATCACCAACAACCGTATGCAGGCCATTGGCTTGAAACCGATTTACAGCACCAATCAGAACCCTATCCCCTGGATCAATGCCTGGCTGGTATCCGATAACGTGCAGGTTGCGCCACAGGAAGCTGAGATCAGCTCTTACCTGGTTGGTCAGATTGATAATCAGGTCGACTCGGGTGACTTTGGTGATTTCGATCTCTGATGTGATCTTTCATGCCTAAAGTGCAGGTAAACTCAACCACACTTCTTGAGTACAACAACCAGGGCAATCTGCTGACTGCCCTGGAGCAAGCAAAGTTCGATGTACATTACCAGTGCCGGCAAGGCTACTGCGGGGCCTGCCGCTGCCGTTTGGTCAGCGGCGAAATCCGCTACCTGCAAGAGCCGCTTGCCTTTGTCCGACCTGGTGAGTTCTTGCCTTGTTGCAGTGTACCCACCAGCGATATTGCTATCGAGCTACCCGATTAAAATCGCTTTATTGCCGGATCCCTTCTACTGTCAAATCCAGGTAGACATGGGTTGCGGCCGGTCCCAAATCGTAGTTAATGCCAAAATCTTTTAAAGCAAACTTAGTGGTACCAGCAAAGCCAGCGCGGTAACCGCCCCAGGGATCAGTGCCCTCACCCATTTTCTCTGCATCAATCACCACGGCTTTGGTGATGCCATTCAACGTTAATTCACCATGGACAGCCAGCCTGCCATTCTCAGTCGCTTTAATCTGTTGGCTACGAAAATGCGCTTGCGGGTGCGCTTCGACATTTAAAAAATCAGCACTACGCAGATGTTGATCACGTTCCTGATGGTTACTATCAATACTGTTGGTATCAATCGTCAGAGCGATATGGGCACTGCTAAGATCGTTGGCATCGTAATGGAAGCTGCCTTCAAATTGATTAAATCGACCATACAACCAGCTGTACCCCAGGTGATTCACCCGAAACTGAATAAAAGCATGAGCTCCTTCAGTATCGATTTGATAATCAGCGGCCTGGCTGGTAGTTGACAGGAAACTGGTAGCGGCACCAAGCAGAATTGCTGAACTAAATAAGGCAACTTTCATAAAATTCTCCGTGATTAAAAGCTCGGAATAAGCTTAGCCTACGGAAAAATAGATAAATAGCGCAAAAATAAACAGGTTTTATTCTAAAAAATAGCATGATAAGCGATCAAATGACTCATCATGCCGTAGTCGCTTAAGGCAGAATGATCCGCTGAGTGCTATGCAGACTGGGATCCGGTCGGATCAGTACCTGCTGCTCACGAGCAAAATCAATAAAAGCCTGGGCATAATTGATGTAAGTATCCTGATACCGCTCCGATGCCATCACCTTGCCAAAAGTGGTCCAGCCATCCTGACCTGAGGCAATAAAGCTGTTGGTCACCACGATATAGCTTTCATCCATCAGCAGAGGTTGCCAGCTTCCATTACGCTGCACTTCCAGCGCACTAACCCGTTGGTTCACTGGCTTGGTCATATCGACCGTGAAACGGATCCCTGCTCCATGTGGATAGCCCCCAGTCGAAGCGCCCGGTGTAATGGAGTACTCAATGGCATCTTCCAGCACTTGCCTGATTTCATGGCCATGCATTTGCAGATGGATCAAGGTATTGGAAAAAGGCAGTAACTGATAGACCTGAGCAATACTCAACTCGCCAGCGGGTAAGTCCGTGCGAACGCCACCGGCGTTTTGCAGTGCTATATCGGCATGACGACTCTGATTGAGGAATGCCTTGCTGACTACATAATGCAAATCGGATTGGCTGGCATCGCCGCAGCTTTCTTCACGAACCTCGCCCGGGTCCATCCGACACAAACGCTCGGGTATATAGGCAATACGCTGGGCGGACAACTCATCAATGCGGGTGCTGTAGTCCTCCAGCAGTTGTTGTAGCTTTGGCTCAGGTTCAACCAGACTCAGCACATCGGACGTAGTGATGTAATGGAGCACTTCAGCACGCTCAGTGCCTGTTAACAGTTCGCCGTTTCGGTTAAAGTTATCACCAACCAACAGATGGGGCCGGCCCTCGCAGCGCTCGACTATATCACCACGAAAGTGCACCACTAACTCACCAACCACTTGAGCGTAATCTTTGCCTTGCACAATACACACTGGATCACCGTCCAGGTTGGTGACCATGGTTGGGTAATCGCCATCCGCTGTCAAACCTACCTGAGCAAAGTCACCCAGCAGGCTGTGTGAGTCGCCACCGACAATCACATCCACTCCAGGTAAACGCTGCGCCAGCAGGATGTCATTGACATAGCCATAGTGCGTTAACAGCACGATTTTACCAATGCCTTGTTGCTGCAGTTTATCGATGTAATAACGGGCGGTTTCCAATTCATCCAAAAAATGCGTACTTGGCAGTGGCTGCGACGATTGCCGGGTTTTCTGCGCGATAGTCAGGCCAATAATGGCAACCTGATGACCGGCAATATCATGGATCACATACGGCTGGAACAGCTCCCAGTCATGATTGGGAGCCAAGGGGGTGCCCACCTCAGGGCGTACATTGGCAGATAATACCGGTATCTGGCACTGCTCATCCTGTAGATTGCGGATAAAGCCAGCCAGATGTGCATCGCCATCATCAAACTCGTGATTGCCAATGGTGAAGGCATCAAAGCAAATTTCACGCATCAGGTGCGCATCTGCATCGCCCTGAAACAAGCTGTAATACAGATCACCGGTAATAGCATCACCGGCATGCAGTTTTAATAAATCAGGATGGCGTTGCTGCAAACGAGCCATTTTAGTGGCTACCCGCGGAAAGCCACCGACCTCAACATCGGTAAACTCACCGGCGATACGCAGTGAAATTTGCTGCTTAGCAGCCAGGTTGGAGTGATGATCGTTGATATGAGCTATGGCCAGGGTTAAATCGGTACTTTCTTGTTCATGATGAAGCGTGCTCTGGCTGCAGCCAGTCAGGGCAAATAACAAGGTGCATCCAAGCAAAGTGGTATGTCGCATAGAACCCTCAGAACAATAAAAGCCAGCAAAGCTGGCTTTTATGACAAAATAAAGACAGTTGCATTATGGCTCAAGTTTACCATCACGGATATGTTTTTCACCCCGTTGTTTTGCCAGCTGGACCTGTTTTTGTCGCTCAGCAAAAGCTGCTTTTTGTTCTGCCGTGGTTTTATCATGGCAATGCGGGCAACTTAACCCTTTAATGTAATGCTCCGACTGCATATCTTGCTGCGACAGTGGCATACGGCAGGCATAGCACTGATCGTAACTGCCCTGCTCCAGGCCATGTTTTACAGCAACACGTTGATCGAATACAAAGCACTCGCCTTGCCACAGACTTTGCTCAGCCGGCACTTCTTCCAGATACTTCAGAATGCCGCCATCCAGATGATAGACCTCTTCAAAACCCTGTTCTTTTAAATAAGCGGTGGACTTTTCGCAGCGGATGCCGCCGGTACAAAACATGGCGACTTTCTTGTGTTTAGCCGGGTTTAGGTTGGTCGCCGCCCACTCAGGAAACTCGCGAAACGAGGTGGTGTTAGGGTTCACCGCATTTTTAAAGGTACCAATCGCCACCTCGTAATCATTGCGGGTATCAACCACTATGGTATCAGGATCACTGATCAACTGATTCCAATCGTCGCCTTTGACATAAGTTCCGACAATATGCTTTGGATCGACACTCGGGACCCCCATGGTAACAATTTCTTTTTTAAGCTTCACTTTGGTGCGGTAAAACGCGGGTTCATCGGCAGTGGACTCTTTGTAACTTAAGCCATCAAAGCGCCCTTCAGCGGCAAGCCAGGCGCGAACGGCATCAATACCGGCTCTGGAGCCACAAATGGTACCGTTGATGCCCTCTTCGGCCAGCAACAAAGTGCCTTTGACCTGATTTTCTACCAGCAATTGATAGACTTTGTCTCTGAGTTGCTGATAATCAGCTAAATGAACAAATTTATACAGTGCCGCTACTACGTACATAAACAACCTTTTTTGCCAGTCTGGATCGCAAATCCAGCGCAAGTTGAACGAGGGCCGGCATTATAGCCACTTTTGGGGCGGGAGAAAAGAAAGCACAACTTAGTGTGGGTGCTGACACTGAACCGTGAGTTCAAGATGTTGCTTGCCATCGGTCAGCAAAATAGTGTCGTCTTCGCGCCAAACACTGAGCTCCATATGGGATTGGAACATGGTGCATAACTGCTGCAACTGCTCAGGCTGAAACACACAGCTACTGGACTTGGCAGAATACGGCATGGAAGTGAGTTGTCGTTGCTCATCGGGGCTTAAAAAAAGCACCACCTGATCGGCCAGGTGACAAGCCCGGCGCAGATATTTCTCTTCTAATAACTCAACACTGGCCCATAATTGAAAGTGCTGTTGTTCATCCTGAATGAACACGTCCGGATCTTTACCTGTCCGATGCAAACCAGCCATCACCGGCTTACTTTCATACAAATGCAACCAGGCCAATACCCGTCGGGCAAAGTGCTCGGCAGGCTCTTCCGGATAGGGCGCCAAATAGTGACGCTGCTGCGCAAAGTGATGATGCTCAGCGCAGCTGTAATTCAAATCCAGTTTGATGACCTTGGCATTCATCAACATCGTATTTTCCTTCCCGCAGAATTCTGCGGCCTTATCTAGGTTGTCATTCAACCGATGCAACCATTTAAATCAGGCTCCAAATCAGATGCAAAGCAAGTGCCAACAAAGCAATACCCATCGCCCGATCAAACCAATAGCCTTTTAACAGCAAAAAACCCCGAACCTTTGCTTGTGTTAACAAAAAAGATAGCAAACAAAACCACAAAGCGGTAGCAACGGCCATATAACCACCGTAGAACAATTTAATACTTAATGGCGTATCTGCGGATATCACCACAGCAAACAGCGACAAGAAAAAAAGCGTTGCTTTGGGATTTAAGCCATTGGTAATAAAACCTGTAAGCAACGCCTTCCTGGTGCTTAACTGCTCTGAGACCTGCTCTTTCGCTACGGCGTCGCTCACGGCCGGAGGCTTCGCCCGAATGGCTTGCTGGCCAAGATACCCCAGATAAAAAGCTGCCAATACACTAAATGCCATATACAGCCAGGGCGTGGTTTGGATCAATAAACCGATGCCAACCAATGAATAGGTGACATGCAGTAAAATACCAAGCCCTATCCCGAAGCTTGCGGCTAAGGCTGCTTGCTTACCGAAACGAACCGCATAACGAAGCACTATGGCAAAATCGGGCCCGGGGCTGGCTACAGCCATAAAATGGACCACAGCAATCAAGGCAAACTCAGACCAAAAACTCATTACTATCACGCCTATGTCTATGTGAGCTGCATTGTACGCTGCTGGCAAAGCGCAATTCAAATAAATGCTTACGCTGTATTTCGTGGTTATCTATGTAAGGAGCTAGTTTGACTGAACGCGAAAAATACGCCATTCGTCCAATTTCAGCAAAAGCCAAACGGCCTAAGGCTTGATGCGAAGCCAGAAAACTGTAAAATGTTATAACATAACAAACATAACATCGATTGAAAGAAGGAAAACCGATGCGCAATTCGAAGTCGATCCTCAAACCCTCTGCTCTGGCCATGATGATAGCCTGCTCATTTTCTTCCCAAGCTATGGCAAACCAGCAAGTCAGTGGCACTGTGCTGAATGCTCAGGGGGAACCGGTCAAAAATGCCCGCATCCATGTGCACGGTCGTCAGCAGTACATTTACACCGATGCCAATGGCCGCTTTCAGTTAAATGCGCCTGCCAATGCCGAGCTGCACATCAGTGCGCCAGGCTTCGATGGTCAATACTTGCAAGTCACCGACCCTGGCAGTGCACTGGCAATTACTTTGCAGCCAGGTGGTCAGATTGAGCGAATGATAGTATCGGCATCTGGCATTCATAAATACAATCTGGATATGGCCACGCCGGTCACCGTGTTATCCGGTGAGCAACTATCCCGTCGTGCTGAGCCAACCATTGGCGAAACCTTGAAAAAACAACCGGGAGTCCATGCCAACTACTTTGGTCCTGTCGCTTCAAGCCCGGTGATCCGCGGCCTGGATGGCCCGCGCGTGCGCATTCTGAACAATGGTCTGGATACCGGCGATGTCTCCCGGATTGGTCCGGACCACGCCATCATGGCTGATGCCCTCACCACGGAGCAAATCGAAGTACTGCGTGGCCCTGCCACCTTGTTGTATGGCAGTGGCGCCATTGGTGGCGTGGTGAATGTGGTGGATAACCGTATTCCCCGTCAGCTTCGTCCACAAGCCGATACCGTGGTTGAAACCCGTTACAACACTGTATCCGATGAAAAAACCGTCGCTCTAAACCATGATGGCAGCCGTAACCAAATCGCCTGGCACCTGGATGGTTTGCATCGCAACGCCGATGATTACAAGGTGCCGCACTTTACCAACAGCGATGGTGAGCATGAAGATGAAATCGAGAACAGCTGGGTAGAAACCACAAGTATCAATGCTGGTTTAAGTTACATTGGCAATCGCGGTTTGATTGGTTTTCATGCAGGACGTACCGACTCCGAGTACGGCATCCCCGGCCATGACCATGCACACGGGCATGACGATCATGATGATCATGATCACAGCCATGGGCACGACCACGGACATGGGCATCATGACAGCCACGGTGGCCATGACGATGATGTCTTTGCCAAAGCCCGCCAGAACCGTTTTAACCTGGCTGGTGAGTATTACGATCCCTTTGCCGGTATTGAAACCATCGCTTTTAACCTGGGCTACACCGATTACAAGCACAGCGAGATTGAAGATGGCCATGTGGCTACTTTCTTTGGCAGTAAAACTCTGGAGTCACGCCTCACGCTGGAGCATGAACCGCTGGCAGGTTGGCATGGTATTTTCGGCTACCACCTGACGCGAAATGATTATACCGCTTCGGGCGAGGAAGCTTTTACACCGGATACTGAAACCACCAGTCATGCGTTGTTTGTGCTGGAAGAAAAGCGCTTTGGTGATCTTACCCTGCAACTGGGAGGTCGTTTAGAGCGGGTAAAATACCATGCCGATGGCATTGAGTTCGGCCACCAGGACCACGATCACAGTCATGGACACGATCATGGTCATGGTCATGGCGATCATGATGATCATGAGCATGTAGAAGCTAGCTTCACCGCATACAGCCTGTCGGCTGGCCTGGTGTGGGAGTTTCAACCAGGTTTCTCCTGGGCTTTGGCAGCCAGTCGCTCAGAGCGGGCTCCAAGCGCGGCAGAACTCTATGCCAATGGCGCGCATTTAGCTACCGGTACCTATGAACTCGGCTTGGCTTATGTGCTGGATCATCACGATGGCGATATCGAACCAAACCGTGAGCGCTTCCATAAAGAGGTGGCGAACAACCTGGACCTGACCTTCCGTAAGTTTGATGGCAACCTGAGCCTGACCTACAACTTCTTCTACAACCGGGTCAATAACTACATTTATCTGGCCGATACAGGGCTGCACCTGGATGATTTAGGTCATGGTAACCATGGCCACGATCACGGGCATGATCACAGCCATGGCCACGATCATGGGCATGACCACGGCCATGACGGTCACAGCGACCATGGTTTCCCGGTACTGCACTACCGTCAAGACAATGCGGTGTTGTACGGCTTTGAATTTGAACTTGGTTATTATCTGGATCAAGCGCAATCAGTGCATCTGTTTGCTGACCAGGTTCGCGCTAAAGTCCGCGGTGGCGATGACTTACCGCGTATCCCGCCAATGAAGTTGGGCGCCGAGTACCGCTATCAGGCCCAGAACTGGAGTGGTGAAGTCGGCTTAACCCGTTATGCTCGTCAGAACCGGGTTAGCCCGCTGGAAAGTCGTACTGCTGGTTACACCTTGCTGGATGCAACCTTCAGTTACTTCTTTGATTTCAGTGATGTGGAAATGACGGCCTTTGTCCGCGGTACCAACCTGACCAACCGGCTTGGTTTTGTCCACAGCTCCTTTATTAAAGAAGATGCGCCTTTACCTGGCCGAGCGATCACCGTAGGTGTTCGCGCCCGCTTCTAATGGCTGGCTGTTAAACCCAAAGGCCTCGCTCTTCGTGAGGCCTTTTTTATTTGAACTCCAACACCATCTCTGCCGCAGTGCAATGGCACTGATGGCCACAAACCGGACAATCATAGCCACTGCTTTGCAAAGACAACTCCAGCCACCTATCCTGATGCACTGCCAGCAAGCGCCCACCCGCCTTGGTAAAATAACGTACCGCGCTATTCCCCGGGCTTTGCATCCACAAGTGTGCCAAACCAGCTTTTGCACCTTGTTGCTGCAATACCTGAATAGAAGCCTGCAACAAGCTGCTACCGATGCCCTTCCCTTGCACTGAGGGATCAACCGCAACCGACTTAAAATAAGCCATTTCATTGGCTGCAACAGGCCATAAACTCTGGCTACACCACTCATCGGTTTGCCATTTTCCGGCAGAAAAACTCAGACGATAGCCAACCAGCTGCCCATCCAGGTAGGCAACAAAACTGGCATTAAGCCCTGCTGACAAACCACGCTGCAGATAATCCTGCAAGGTGGCTTTATTCAGATAGCCAGCACCATGGACTTTGTTTGCCAGAATCAACAGTGATTTTTCATCCACTGCCCGATAGGGCCGAATTTGCATGACATGACCTCTTATCAAAACCTAGCAATGCAATCGATTGCTTAACTTTTAACCATTACCGTACCTAAATAAGCAAATTTCATACCCATAACAGGGAAAATGCGACTAATGACATTTAAAATAGGATAGGCAATGAATTCTAAATCACCTATGTTAAATCCGGGAATAATAACAATAAGCCCAAAGTACTATAAACAATAATAGAAACCAGGAAGAACTACTATGCAAACTAAGAACTATAGTCGTTTATCGACCTGTATCCGCTGTGCCATTGCCGGTGTTACCTCACTGGCTTTGACAGCACCTGTGTGGGCAAACACAGAGGAACAAACCGAAGCTGCAACGCAAGAACGCGTCGAGCGTATCGCTGTGGTCGGAAGTCGTTCGGCACCACGTTCGGTAGCCGACTCACCAGTACCAGTGGATATCATTGGTGGTGATGAACTGATGAAAACTGGCAGCACAGACATGCTTAATATGATGGCGACCACAGTGCCGTCGATGAACGTGCACTCTCACCCTATCAGTGATGCAGCTACTTTGATCCGCCCATTGAATCTTCGAGGTCTCTCTTCAGACAGCACCCTGATTCTGGTCAATGGCAAGCGCCGTCATCGCTCAGCCGTCATCACTATGCTTGGTGGCGGTCTGAATGATGGTGCTCAGGGACCGGATATTTCTGCCATTCCCGGCGCTGCCATCAAACAGGTTGAAATTTTGCGCGATGGCGCTGCCGCACAGTATGGTTCCGATGCCATTGCTGGCGTGGTTAACTTTGTGCTGAATGATCGGGATGAGGGTGGTCATATTGAAGTGCGCCGTGGTGAATTTTACGCCGGTGATGGCACTTCGAATGAAATCAATGCCAACATCGGCATGCCGCTGTCTGATGCAGGATTCTTTAATGTCAGTGCACAGTATAAATCGTCCGATCCAACCAGCCGCAGCGTCCAACGTGGCGATGCATTGCAGCATATCGCCGATGGCAATCCCAATATTTTGCAGCCAGCAGTCCAGATCTGGGGCTCACCCAAGATCAGCGATGATATCGCTATTTTCGCCAATGCGGGGCTGGATTTAGGCAATGGCCGCGATGCTTATTTATTTGGTAACTACTCTGAGCGTGATGTACTGGGTGGTTTTTACTACCGCGATCCTTATACCCGTGGCGGCGTATTCTCCAATGATGGTGGTGAAACGCTGCTAGTCGCGAATACCAACCCTGCCTTAGGGGGGTGTCCGACCGTTTCATTGGCAGATCCAAGCTTTAATGCGGTCAACAGTCAGGTCAATGCCCTGCCGGCGCATTGCTTTACCTTCTTTTCCATGTTCCCTGGCGGCTTTACCCCGAACTTCGGCGGTAATATCACCGATACCTCGCTGGTTGGTGGCACCAAGGGTGAGTTTTTATCCGGCCCGCTGCAGGGCACCATGTATGATTTTAGTGCCACCGTTGGTCGCAGTGAAGCCAGCTTTAGCATTGTCAACACCGTCAATGCCTCGCTTGGCCCGGATACACCAACTGAGTTTGAACCTGGCAAATACATCCAGCTGGAAAAGCACTTCAATGCCGATTTCTACCGCTTTGTACCGGTTGGCTTGTACGAAGATCTGGCGGTTGCCGGTGGTTTGCAGTGGTCTGAAGAAAGTTTTGAAATCGTGGCTGGTGATGTTGCCTCCTGGGAAATTGGGCCTTACATCGACGATGGCATGAGTATCGGCTCCAATGGTTTCCCTGGCTTCAAGCCTGACGATGCCGGTGTTTATACACGCCGGCACTGGGCGGCTTATGTAGATTTGGAAGCTGAGTTTTCAGAAAACTTCCTGGCTGGCTTTGCGCTTCGCCATGAAGATTATGAAACCTTTGGTACCACCACCAATTACAAGCTAACCGGCCAATACCGCTTAACCGATGATCTGGCGTTCCGTGCATCGACCAGTACCGGTTTCCGCGCACCAACCGTTGGTCAGGCCAATATCAGTAACGTGCGTACTGCGGTTGCCGAAGGTGAGCTGGTTGATATTGCCCTGTTGTCACCCACCAACCCGGTATCGCAGTTATTTGGTGCCACTGAGCTAACCCCTGAAACCTCCACCAGCTATGCTCTGGGTGTAGTGTATTCAGGCTATGACTTCTTTATGACTGCAGATCTGTACCGTATTGACGTGGATGATCGCATCAGTCAATCTGCTGAGATTCCAATCACCGAAGAGCAAAAAGAACAACTGCGTGCTACCGGCATTCGTGGAGTAGACTCTTTGTCACTGATTTCATTTTATACCAATGATTTCTCGACCAAGACCACTGGCCTAGATGTGGTGATGAACTATGGTGCCGATTTATTCAATGGCCGCTCTACCTTCAGTTTGGCGTACAACTGGAATAAAACCGAAGTGACTAAGTTCTCCGACATTACCGGAGCGTTTAAAGTGTCACGTCTGGAGCAGGATTTGCCACGGCACCGTGCTACGCTGGGCTGGAACCAGCAGTGGAATGATGTATCGATGTTCGTTCGAGGAAACTACTTCGGTAAGTACCAGGGGGTCCATGCCGACTCCGATGGTCTGAATGTGAATGCATCGGCAAAAATCACTTTTGACGTCGAAGTGAACTATGCCATTAATGATGCTTTCTCGGTTGCTGTCGGTGCACAGAATGTGTTCGATACCAAGCCTGAGCGCTTGCCTGCTGATATGCAAAGCATTCTTGGTGCCAAGTACTTTGAGACCTCACCCATGGGGATCAATGGTGGCTTCTGGTATGTTCGGGGTCGCTACAGCTTCTAACGCGAATCGAAGCTAAATCAAAAAAGCCTCCGGACCGGAGGCTTTTTTATCAGACAGCAATATTTACACTGATGCCAGTAGCTTCACCAAAAATATTGATGGCAGCTGGCTCTGATGGTTGTTGTTCTTCCTGCGGCTCATTGGTATTGCTTTGAATAATGGCGCTAAATTGCTGGTCCAGTCGTTCAAACAAATCTTCCGGCGGCAGACTAGCCCGCGCTCTATCCGCACGATTTTGTGCCTGACCAGACTCCAGTTGCAATTCACGCGCTGTTTGCGCCATCTCACGCGCTTCTTTGCGCTTATCATCCGCCTGAGACTTTAACTGCTCCGCCTCGCGTTCAGCCTGATCCGCCACACGTAAAGCCATTTGCTGCTTCAGTTCAGCAAAAGCAGCTGAACTGACCGCATTCGCTGTGTTGATCATAAAGCCCCCTTAGCATCTGCTTGAGACCAGCCTCAACTTAATAGATAGCTAAAGTATACTGCAAAAATAGCCGCTGTTCAAAAATTAAGCAGTCGATGCATTGAAAGCCTGCAGCAACTGCTGCAACGGATGTTTAGGTTTCTCCCCTATCAGTCGTTTAACCTGGCTGCGGCAGGAAAAGCCAGTGACCAGAATCGCATCGGTACCATGTTGCTCCACAGGGGTTTGCCAACTCATGGCAAAGAGTGCCTTGCTGTTCGCCAGATTCTGCTTTTCATGACCATAAGTACCCGCCATGCCACAACAACCGACACTAATCGGCTTTAACTCAAGGCCAGCTTTGGCAAAAATCTGCTGCCAGCTTTTTTCAGTCGCCGGCAAGGCGGTCTTTTCGGTGCAGTGTGCCAATAACGCAAAGCTGCCACCCTGGCTTGCTTTTGGCAGAGCTTGCTGCTGCAGCCACTCGTGAAACAAAGCCACCTCGTAGTCACCGCGTTTATCGCCCAACAGTTTGCGATATTCATCCCGGTACACCAGCACCAATGAGGCATCTAAACCCAGCATCGGTACCCGATACTGATGCAGTTGCTGTAAAAACTGCGATGCTTTGCTGGCTGTTTTGACAAAGTCACGCAGGAAACCTTTCACATGCTGCGGTTTACCATTGGGTAAAAATGGCAATAGCATCGGTTTTTTACCCAGCTTTTCCAACAGTTTGAGTGCATCATCAACCAGTTCGGCTTCATAAAAGCTGGTAAAAGGATCCTGCACCAACAATACCATCTGCGCACGCTCTTTATCGGTTGCCTGGGCCAGTTTTTGCAGATCAAAAGAGTATCGTTGTTGCACCCGCTCAGCCAGGGTGGGCGAAGATAACAATGGGGTATCGACATAACCTAACGTATGGCCCAGCAGGCGCTGCAGCCAAGACTGTTGCAGAAAGAAATTCACGGCCCGGGGCATTTTTGCCAGCAAAGGTGCTGTACGCTCAATATTGCCAACCACATAGTCTTTTGCCGGTCTCAAATAACGGCTGTGGTATAGCTGCAAAAACCGGGCGCGAAACGAAGGCACATCCACGTTAATGGGACACTGACTGGCACAGGCTTTACACGCCAGACAACCTTCCATCGCTTCTTTGACTTCATGGGAAAAGTCCTGTTCACCTTGTTTGTGTGCCCAGCTATTGCGGATCCGCTGCCAAAGGTTACCAAGCCCAGTCCCTTCGGTCTGTAACCGCTGCTCCATTTTTAGTAAATCCAGCTTCTGCTGCTCGGCCAGCCGCAGCCATTCCCTCATCAAACCGGCACGGCCTTTGGGGCTATGACGCCGGTCTTTTGTGACCTTACTGGATGGACACATTGGTGAATTGGCATCAAAGTTAAAGCACAGGCCATTGCCGTTGCAATTCAAACTGCTATCAAAGCTTTCTTTCACCTGCAGCGGAATTTGCTTATCAAACCAGGCCCGTTTGGGACCATCCACACTGACCAAAGCATCAGGGCTTTGATACGGTGTGCAAATTTTGCCCGGGTTCACTCTGTTGTTCGGATCAAAAGCTGCTTTAATTTTCCGCAGTTCGCTAAAGAGTTCTTCACCAAAAAATTCGGGGCCATATTCACTGCGGTAACCTTTGCCATGCTCCCCCCACATCAGGCCGCCGTACTTGGCAGTCAGGGCCACCACCTGATCGGAAATGGTGCGCATCAGCTTTTCCTGCTCAGGATCGCACAGATCGAGCGCCGGGCGAACATGCAAGACACCGGCATCGACATGGCCAAACATGCCGTAGTGCAAACCATGGCTATCCAACAGCTGACGAAACTCCATAATAAAGTCGGCCAGCTTCTCAGGGGGAACTGCCGTATCTTCAGCAAAGGCAATGGGTTTTTGTGTTCCCTTGGTATTGCCCAATAAACCAACCGCTTTTTTACGCATGGCATAAATATGGCCGATAGCCGCTGTATCGTAGGTGAGTTGATAACCAATAATGCCATGCTGGCGCTTGGCAATCGCTTCATCCAACCGGGCAGTCAAATCCGCAATTTTTTGCTCGATATCGGCTTGTTCTTCGCTGTTGTACTCCACCATATTCAGGCCTTGCATCTGCTGGCCCGGCACATCGGTGATCAGCTCTTGCACCTGTTGCCAGATAATATCGTTGCGGGCCAGATCCAGCACTTTGCTGTCGACCGTTTCCACCGAGGTGGCATCGGCTGCCACCAAAAAAGGCGCGTTACGCAGGGCACTTTCAAAGCTATCGTACTTGATATTGACCAGGCATTTGTGACGGGCAATCGGTGTAATGGACAGTTTTGCTTCGGTAACAAAGCCTAAAGAGCCTTCAGAACCTGTGATCAAACGCGATAAATCAAACTCCGTCATCGCCTCGTTGAAAACATGCTCTAAATCGTAACCGGTTAAAAAGCGGTTCAGGCGCGGAAACGTTTGTAGAATTTGTGGCCGGAAGTCGCGACAGCTAGCCAGTACCTGACGATAAATCTGGCCAATGCTTCCTCCTTGCTGTGCCTTGGCTTCTGCTTCTTCCAGTGGCTCTTTGTGCGTTCTTAATACCGTGCCATCCATCAGTACCGTGGTAAGCGCCAGCGTATGATCGCTGGTTTTACCATACACCAAAGAACCTTGACCGGATGCATCGGTATTGATCATGCCGCCAATAGTGGCACGGTTGGAGGTGGATAAATCCGGCGCAAAGAAAAAGCCATAGGGTTTTAAGAACGCATTCAGCTGATCTTTAATCACGCCGCTTTGCACCCTCACCCAGCGCTCTTCAAGATTGATCTCAAGGATACCGCGTAAATGACGGGACAAGTCCACCACCAGATGCTCGGTCAGCGACTGACCATTGGTGCCGGTGCCACCACCGCGCGGGCTGAACTTTAAATGCCGGAAACTGGAGGTTTGCGCCAGGCTGGTTAACAGCACCACATCATCACAGTGCTTTGGTAAGAGCACTGCCTGAGGCAGTGTCTGATACACACTGTTATCTGTTGCAACAGCCAGGCGACTGCCATAACTGGTTTCAATATCACCAGCAAAACCGGCGGTACGCAGGGCGTTGCAAAATGCCAGTACACTGGCATCCAGAGCAGCTTCAGGAGCGAGACTTGGGATCATGGTGGTCGCGTTAGATAATCAGTCAGTGGTGACCAGTATATCATTAACGACCGCTATTTATTAACACTTGAAGCGGTGTAACCAGCCGATTAAGGCATATGGCCCATTTTTGCCGCCTTGGTTGCCAGATAACGATGACTGTGCGCGGTGGTTTTCACCCGGTGTTGGACGCGCTCCAGAACGTTGACCCCAGCATCCTGCAAAGCTTTTAATTTGCGCGGGTTGTTGGTGAGCAGCCGTAATTGCTTAATATCTAAGAGTTGCAGCATCTCTGCTGCAATATCGTATTCGCGCATATCGGGTAAAAACCCAAGGATTTCATTGGCTTCTACCGTATCCAGGCCTTTATCCTGCTCAGCATAGGCGCGTATCTTATTAATGAGCCCTATACCCCGCCCTTCCTGGCGTAAATACAAGATAACCCCACGGCCTTCGTTGGCAATTTTTTGCATTGCAGCCTCCAATTGAGGCCCGCAATCGCAGCGCAAACTAAAAAGTGCATCTCCGGTTAAACACTCCGAGTGCACCCGACCGAGTACTGGCTCTGCCGTGGTCACATCACCAAGCGTCAAAGCAACATGCTCTTTGCCATCCGGGGCTTCAAAACCGTGCAATTGAAAATCGGCAAAAGGCGTTGGTAAAACAGTGGATGCAACCAGTTTCAAAGTCATTTCAGCTCTCGGTACAAACAAAATCAGCGCTATATTATCACAGCCCTCCATACTTTTAGCCATTCTTGCGTTAAAATAGCCGCTTGTTGTTGCCAGAGAATGTACTGATGCTTGGATGGTTTGAACGCCTTACCCGCCCCTTTCCCGCTCACGAGCCAGAGCAGCCACCACAGGGCATTGTTGCCTTTTGCCGCCATTACACCCGCGGCATGGAAAGCTCCTTAGTGGTGATGGCTATCTTATCGGCGGCATCCGCTGTGCTGGAAGTTATGCTGTTCAGCTTTATGGGGCAACTGGTCGACTGGCTGGTGGGCCAGGATCCGGAGACATTCTTTACAGATGAAGGCACAACCTTACTTTGGATGGCTCTGGTCACGGTATTGTTATTGCCACTGATCGCCTTTTTGCACTCGGCGGTCGTGCATCAAACACTGCTGGGTAACTACCCCATGTCTATCCGCTGGCTGTCGCATCGTTATTTGCTGCGGCAAAGTGTCAGCTTTTACCAGAATGATTTTGCCGGGCGCATTGCAACCAAGGTGATGCAAACTGCGCTGGCCGTGCGCGAAACCGTGATGAAGCTGCTCAATGTAATGGTCTATGTGCTGGTGTACTTTGGCGCCATGCTCTATTTTGTGGCGGACTCTGATCCACGGCTGATGCTGCCGATGCTGCTGTGGCTGGCTTGCTACATTGGTTTGCAATTTTACTTTGTACCACGACTAAAAAATGTGGCCAGTCGCCAGGCCGATGCACGCTCTGAAATGACCGGCCGAATTGTCGATAGCTACACCAATATTGCTACGGTCAAGTTGTTCTCGCATACCCAGCGCGAAGAAAGCTATGCCAGAGACAGTATGGGGATCTTTCTGAAACCGGTCTACCAGCAAATGCGACTGGCCACCTGGCTGAATGTGACCGTGCAAACGCTGAACTACCTGCTGGTGTTTGCGATTGCTGCCCTGGCTATTTGGTTGTGGAGCCACAGCGCCATCACCGTCGGTGCTATTGCCATTGCAGTTAGCCTGGCGCTTCGGCTCAATGGCATGGCGCAGTGGATTATGTGGGAAGTCAGTAGCCTGTTTGAAAACATTGGTACTGTGGCCGATGGCATTGCCACCTTGTCTCAGCCAGCCAGTGTCACAGACGTGGCCAATGCATCGACTTTGCAGGTAAGCAAAGGCGAAATTGAGTTTAAAGCCGTTGGTTTTAATTATGGTAAGACAGGCAGCAACGATAAAGCAGCGGTTTTAAACCAGTTGAACCTGACAATCAAGCCGGGTGAAAAAGTTGGCTTAGTAGGCCGCTCCGGTGCCGGTAAATCGACACTGGTCAATTTATTGCTGCGTTTTTACGATGTCGAGTCCGGTCAAATCCTGATCGATGGTCAGGACATCAGCCAGGTCAGCCAGGAGAGCTTGCGCCGTCACATTGCCATGGTGACGCAGGATACCTCCTTGTTGCACCGCTCGGTTCGCGAAAACATCAGTTATGGCAAACCCGATGCGACCGAGCAAGAGCTGCTTGCAGCGGCCAGCAAGGCCGAGGCTCTGGATTTTATTGGTGAACTGACCGATCCTAAAGGCAACCGAGGGCTGGATGCACAGGTGGGTGAGCGCGGCGTCAAGCTATCCGGTGGGCAGCGCCAACGCATTGCCATTGCCCGGGTTTTGCTGAAAAACGCCCCAATCCTGATTTTGGATGAGGCGACTTCAGCCCTCGACTCCGAAGTTGAGGCGGCGATACAGGCCAGCCTGAATACCTTGATGGATGGCAAAACCGTGATTGCCATTGCGCACCGTTTATCCACTATCGCGGCGATGGACCGGTTGATAGTGCTTGACCAGGGCCGCATTGTCGAACAAGGCACCCATGCTGAACTGATCGCCAGTGGTGGTATCTATGCACAACTTTGGGCGCATCAGACCGGTGGTTTCATCGGCGTGGAGTAAGCAAAAAAAAAGCCCCTGACCAGCAGAGGCTTTTTTAGTAATCAGCTATCAGGGTTCAACGGTTTTGCCTGCTGGCTGCTCTGCTGAGTTGGGGACTGACTGTTGTTGCTTCGCCAGCCGCTTTTCCCAGAAGGTGGCATTCTTAATCCCCAACTTCACCGGATCGAAGCTAATATCACCACCGGCTTTTTGTTGCTGCTCGTAATCACGCAGGCAGAGAATGGCAGGCTTGGCGACAAAGAAAATCGCCAGGATACCGACAATGTTGATCCAGGCCATCAAGCCAACCCCAATGTCACCGATGTCCCAAATGTAGCCGGCAGCATTGACCATGCCGTAGGACACCATCGCCATAATCACAATTTTCACCAGCACCAGCGGGATATTGAACTTAAAGTAGCGGTTCAGGTAGGCCACATTGGTTTCGGCAATGTAGTAGTAAGCCAAAATAGTGGTAAAAGCGAAGAAGAACAAGGCGACACCCACAAAGCCCTGGCCAAAGTTGCCAAACACACTAAACAGCGCCATTTGCGTAAAAGCTGGCGAGCCTATTTCTGTGGCCGCATCGATGTTTTGTACAATGAAGCTGCCATCGGTCAGTTCACCCACAACATTGTATTGCTGGGTGATCAGGATCATCAGCGCCGTAGCAGTACAAACAAACAAGGTATCAACATAGACCGAAAATGCCTGCACCAGCCCTTGTTGGGCCGGATGATCAACCTCGGCTGCCGAAGCCGCATGCGGACCGGTGCCCTGGCCGGCTTCATTCGAGTAGATACCCCGCTTCACGCCCCATCCAATGGCAGCACCAAAGCCAGCCTGAGCGGTGAAAGCATCGGTAATAATCAGCGCAAATATACCCGGCACTTTATCCATGTTTAAGAACACGATAATCAAGGCCATCACGATGTAACCCAGCGCCATAAAGGGCACCACGATTTGGGTAAAATTGGCGATGCGTTTGATACCACCAAAGATGATAAAGGCCAGCACAATCAGGATAACCGCTAAGGCAACCAACTTGTTGGTGCCAACCTCACCGAAACTGGTGACCACCATATTGCCGTCGCCAAACACCTGGGTAAAGGCATTGCCAACCGCATTGGCCTGAACCCCCGGCAGGAAGATACCACAGGCAATGATGGCGGAGAGTGCAAAAAGCACAGCCAGCCACTTCTGGCCCAAACAGCGCTCAAAATAGTACGCCGGGCCACCACGGTACTGGCCGTCTTCTTCGACTTTATAAATTTGGCCTAAAGTCGACTCGGCATAGGCGGTACTGGCGCCTAGAAAAGCCACCACCCACATCCAAAAAATGGCACCAGGGCCACCAAAACCAATCGCTGCGGCAACCCCTGCGATATTACCTACCCCGACCCGACCGGATAATGAAACAGCCAGTGCCTGAAAAGAAGAAATACCTTTTGAGGAGGAATTGCCGCTGAAAAGCAGTTTACACATTTCTTTAAAATGACGGACCTGGGCGAAGCGGGTTAGGATGGAATAGAACAATCCGGCCCCAAGACACAGATAAATCAAGGCATTGCTCCAGATAATGCCGTTGACTGCGCTGACGAAAGCTTCCATGAGATTCCCCTGAAAACATTGATTTTTTTATTGTACGGAAGCGGTACTCTGCCACAGAACAACACTTTGTACCAGCCCCATACGCACCCAGGGCGCTGCTGCGCCCTGGGTATTGGATGAACAACGACTTATGCTTTGTTGCCGTATTTATCTGCCAGATAAAGCCAGGTTTCCACCACGGTATCCGGATTTAATGACACACTGTCGATGCCCTGCTCCATCAACCAGGCGGCAAAATCATCGTGATCCGATGGTCCCTGACCACAGATCCCCACGTACTTTCCTTCGGCTTTGCAAGCCTGAATAGCCATCGAAAGGAGCTGCTTAATCGCCGGGTTGCGCTCATCGAATAAGTGCGCAATCAAACCACTGTCTCGGTCCAGCCCCAAAGTCAGCTGCGTTAAATCATTGGAACCAATAGAAAAGCCATCGAAATACTGCAAAAACTCTTTGGCCAGCAGCGCGTTTGATGGCAGTTCACACATCATGATCAAGCGCAGGCCGTTGTCACCGCGTTTCAAACCATGCGCGGCCAGCAGTTCAGTTACCGCTTTGGCTTCTTCTAAGGTACGAACAAAAGGAATCATCACTTCCACATTGGTGAAGCCCATCCGATTGCGAACCCGCTTCAAAGCTTCAACTTCAAGGGCAAAACAATCTCTAAAGTCTTCAGAAATATAGCGAGACGCACCACGAAAACCAATCATCGGGTTTTCTTCATGCGGCTCGTAACGGCGTCCACCAATCAGATTGGCATACTCGTTTGATTTAAAGTCTGACATCCGCACAATGACTTTTTGTGGTGCAAAAGCGCAGGCTAAAGTAGCAATGCCCTCCGTCAACTTGGCAATGTAAAACTCGGTCGGGCTGCTGTACCCTGCCATTAATTGATCGATGCTGGCTTTGGTTTCAGGGTCTTGCTCTGTGTAGTTTAGCAAGGCTTTGGGATGCACTCCTATCATGCGGTTGATAATGAACTCAAGCCGTGCCAGGCCAACACCGGCATTGGGTAGCCTGGAAAAAGCAAAGGCCCGCTCCGGGTTGCCGACATTCATCATCACTTTCATAGCCAGTTCCGGCATGCTCTCGACATTACTGCTAACCAGTTGGTAATCCAGCAAGCCCTGGTAAACAAAGCCGGTATCCCCTTCGGCGCAGGAGATGGTAACTTCGGCACCATCCTGAATTTTAGCGGTTGCATCACCACAGCCAACCACCGCAGGGATCCCAAGCTCACGGGCAATAATGGCAGCATGACAGGTACGGCCGCCCCGATTGGTGACAATGGCTGCAGCCCGCTTCATAATCGGTTCCCAATCTGGATCTGTCATATCGGTTACCAGCACATCACCGGGCTCGATTTGATCCATCTGATGGATGCCATCCAGCACCCGGGCAACGCCAGAGCCAATGCGCTGTCCAATAGCCCGGCCTTCTACCAGCAAAGGACCGGTTTCATTCAATTGAAAACGCTCCAGCCGGGTTTGATCTTCACGGCTTTTCACCGTTTCTGGCCTTGCCTGCACAATATACAACTGCCCATCGATACCGTCTTTCGCCCACTCGATATCCATAGGTCGCTGATAATGCTGCTCAATGATCATGGCCTGGTGTGCCAACTGCTCGATTTCAGCATCAGTCAGTGAGAAATGACGGCGCAGCTCGGCAGGAACCTCTTCCACCACGACTTGCTTACCATGACCCTGTTCGCTGGAGTACACCATCTGCACCAGCTTACTGCCCAGATTACGTTTCACCACCGCCGGGCGACCTGCCGCCAATGTTGGCTTATGCACATAGAATTCATCCGGATTGACAGCGCCCTGCACTACCATCTCCCCCAAGCCATAGGAGGACGTAATAAAGACCACATCGTCAAAACCCGACTCGGTATCCAAGGTAAACATCACACCAGAGGAGGCACAATCGGAGCGAACCATCCGCTGCACCCCGGCCGACAGGGCGACGCCACGATGATCATAGCCCTGATGGACCCGATAGGAGATGGCCCGGTCGTTGAACAAAGAAGCAAATACATGCTTAATAGCAACAATCACTGCATCGTAGCCACGGACATTAAGGAAAGTTTCTTGCTGACCGGCAAAAGAAGCATCCGGCATATCCTCAGCCGTAGCAGAAGAGCGAACCGCGAAGGATAAGTCTATGCTTTGGTCCGGGTGCAATTGCTGATAAGCAGCGCGAATGGCTTGCTCAAAGGCGGTATGAAATGGCGTATCAATGATCCATTGACGGATTTCAGCACCAGCTTGGGCCAGTTGCTGCACATCCTCTACATTCAGGCTATCCAGCCGCTGATAAATACGCTCATTCAGACCACTTTGCTCAAGAAACTCATTGAACGCATCCGCGGTCGTGGCAAAACCACCTGGTACCTGAACACCAGCGCCAGCCAGATTGCTGATCATCTCACCAAGAGACGCATTCTTGCCACCGACCTGTCCAACATCTTGCATACCAAGGTCTTGATACCAGCTAACGTAGTTTTGCACTGTGATTCTCCGTAATTTGTTGCAAGCCTTGTAAACTTACATTCTGGGTTACAGAATGATTTTACACGCTGACGAAAGGCAAATAAACTCTTGAGAAAAAGCATTTTTGTCATAGGCTATAACAAAACACTGTTTGAGGAGTGCTTGTGCGCACTGCATTTTATATTTCCGATGGTACCGCCATTACCTCCGAGGTATTTGGTCATGCCTTGTTGTCGCTTTTTCCAGCCGAGTTTGAGCATGTCACTATCCCTTTTATTGAAACGGTCGCTCAGGCTGAGCAAATGAAAATTGTGATCAATGATCGCTTTGTCGCAACAGGTCAGCGCCCGCTGGTATTCCAGACGTTTGTGGATGAAGCCTTGCGCGATGTGATCCGAAGCAGCGATGGTGTTTGTTACGATTTTCTGGATACTTTTGTTCCCTCCGTGCAGAAAGAGCTGGCCATTGATCCGGTACCCAAAACGCATCGCACCCATAGCATGCACGAGAAAACCTATGATTACCGCATTGACGCAGTGAACTATGCACTGGCGAATGACGATGGCGCCAATATGAAGGATTTTGATAAAGCCGATCTGATTTTGGTCGGGGTCAGCCGTTCCGGCAAAACGCCAACCAGTTTGTACCTGGCGCTGCAATATGGCATCAAGGCTGCGAATTACCCGTTCGTTGACGAAGATATGGACAGGTTAGTCTTGCCTGAAGTACTGAAACGTAACAAGAACAAGCTGTTTGGTTTAACCATCAGTGCCGAACGCTTGAGTGACATACGCCAACAACGCCGGGCAAACAGCCGTTATGCGTCACTGGCACAATGCAGGTTGGAGCTCAATGAGGTTGAGCAGTTGTACCGCCGTGAACAGATCCCGTTTTTAAACTCTTCTCAATTATCGATAGAGGAAATGGCAGCAAAAATCCTGGCCATTACCGGCCTGAAACGTCATCGCCATTAAAAAAGCTCTGGCTTGGCCAGAGCTTGGTTGAACACAAGAGCTCACGCTAATTAAACAGAGTCAGTGCGCAGGCTGTCGGCAATTAAAAACGCCAGCTCTAACACCTGATCGGAGTTTAGCCGTGGATCGCACTGGGTGAAATAGCGCTGCGCCAGGTCCTGCTCACTTAAGCCATAAGCGCCACCGGTGCACTCAGTGACATGCTCACCGGTCATTTCCAGATGGATACCACCGGCATGAGTGCCTTCCGCCTGGTGTACGGCGAAGAATTGCCGTATTTCACGCAAAATAGCTTCAAAGTCGCGGGTCTTATAGTTGTTGCTGGCCTTCACCGTATTGCCATGCATTGGATCCGAGCTCCAGACCACTTTACGACCTTCACTTTGTACCCGACGCACCAGTTGGGGCAGCTTTTCGGCCAGTTTGTCAGCACCCATTCGGGTAATTAAAGTCAGGCGTCCGGCTTTGTTGTCCGGGTTTAAGGCATCAATCAAGCGGATCAATTCATCACCATCAATACCCGGCCCCACTTTCACCCCAACCGGGTTGTGAATGCCGCGGAAAAACTCAACATGCGCATGATCCAATTGCCTGGTGCGCTCACCAATCCAGAGCATATGAGCAGAACAGTCGTACCAGTCACCGGTCAGAGAATCACGGCGCGTTAACGCTTCTTCGTAATTCAGCAGCAGCGCTTCATGCGAGGTATACAGCTGAGTTTCCCGGATCGACGGTGCCGTTTGAGAGGTAATGCCACAGACCTCCATAAAACGCAGTGCTTCCTGAATCCGCTGTGAAATATCCTGGTAGCGCTCTTTTAGCGGATTGCTCTCGACAAAGCTCATATTCCAACGATTGACCTGGTGCAAATCTGCCAGACCACCCTGAGCAAAAGCCCGCAATAAATTCAGCGAGGCAGCTGAATGGTGGTAAGCAGTGACCAAGCGGTTTGGGTCCGGCTCACGCGCTTCCGCGGTAAACTCGGATGAGTTAATGATATCACCGCGGTAACTGGGCAGGCTGACACCGTCAATGGTTTCGAAGTCACCTGAACGCGGCTTGGCATACTGGCCAGCCATCCGCGCTACTTTGACAACAGGGCTGCGGCCAGCAAAAGTCAGTACCACTGCCATTTGCAACAAAACTTTGAAGGTGTCGCGAATTTTTGGCGCATGGAAATCAGCAAAACTTTCAGCACAGTCGCCCCCCTGGAGCAAAAATGCATCACCATTGGCAACCTGTGCCAACTGACTGAATAAATCACGCGTTTCCTGGGCAAACACCAGTGGCGGGTATTTGTGTAATTGCTGCTCTATTTGAGCTACCAGGGCTTTATCCTGATAACTTGGCTGCTGCTGGATGGGGAAGCTTCTCCAGCTTTGCGGCGTCCATAAACTCACGTAGTTTTCCTCATAGCATCACTTGTTTTCTCAGGCTACAAAGTAAATTTATTACCCAAGAAAAGCAATCTTTACGGCTAAATAAAGTAGCTATATGCTATTCCACTCTGGATTCATCCGTTACGAACATGTTTCCGCTGTAATTCTTCAAGTAAAGCCAAGGCTCCCTGCTCGATTAAATCAAGTACCCGCTCAAAACCACGTACTCCACCATAATAAGGATCGGGGACCTCTCTGGTTAGATGAAAATCAGGATGATGCTGCAAGAATAGCAACAACTTGTGCTGGTATTCGGCCGGGCAACGCTGCTTAAGGTCGTGCAGATTTTGCATGTCCATGGCGTAAATGCGATCATAATAAGCGAAGTCACTGTCCTTGACTGGCCGGGAATAAATACCATCAAACCGGTAGCCGCGTGATAAACCCACCGACTGGCTGCGCTTATCAGGCAGTGCTCCCTGATGGTAAGCGCTGGTACCCGCAGACTCAACCTCTACATCCACACCCTGCTGCTTCGCCATATCCCGAAACACGGCATGAGCCGTTGGCGAGCGGCATATATTGCCTAAACACACAAAAAGTACTTTCAGCATAACGAACCTGAGCGACTAGAGTTGGATGCATTTTACCATGGTCCGACACCATTCAGAATATAAACTGACTGCAGGAATGTTCATTTGTTAAGTTAAATTTAATGCTTGCAATATCTAGGACATAAGTTCAATATTTAATTGCAACCATTAGTAGCTTTGAACTAGGGAGTTGGTGAAGTAATTTATGGATCCATTTAATCGGCTAATTATCATTACAGACCGTGAGAAAGCAACCAATCTTTCATTGCTGGCTGAGTCCATTCACATTAAAGTAGACCAGTTAACCCGGTCCGAGTTTGAACAAAAGAGTATTCGCGAGAACATGCTAATAGGTTTTCCGTTTATTGGCCGTCAGCTTGGCAAGCGAGGGATTCCGGATGAACTTATTCAGTGCATGGCTAAAGGGGCAACCTTCCTCTATCAAGCTGAACGAAATTTGGTCGACCCAGGCTTTGCACTGAATATGGGGCTACGGGGGGTTGTTTACCGTGATGAGCAGTTGGATCGGGTGCTGAACGCCTTAAAAACCATGATGTCAGGTGAGCTTTATTACCCAAGAACTGTGATGTCAGGTATGGTCGATGAAATGTTGCAACAACGCTTTAAACAGGGGTTTAATACGGATACGCTGAGCTCAATCCAATTACTGACACGCCAGGAAAAGCGTATTATTCAACTGGTTGCTGAGGGCTCTCGCAACAAAGAAATTGCGGTGACTCTGAATATCAGTGCCCATACGGTGAAAGCACATTTGTCCTCTATTTTTCGCAAAACCAAATCAAGAAACCGGGTAGAACTACTGCGTTGGATACAGCAATCAAACCCGGTTCAGGCTTCCGACACACTGGTAAATTAACTCATTAATAGCGGTTACTCAAAACGTTTAGCTGGCGCCAGACACAGCATTAGCGCCGTCTGGTGAGCCAGGCCGCCAGAAACCACGCTGAACGCCCTTTTCGATTAAGTCAGCCACAGCGGTTTCCATCGCTTGCCGGACAGAAAATTGTACCGGTTCGTTGGTTGAAAAGCCTGTTTCCATTTCAGCGAGCCGGTCAATGGCAACATAACGAAATAATCCAGCACGCATTTCATGAGAAAATACTTTCTTAGTGGCAGATACCGATAGTAACACCTGGCCAGTATGAACATCGATGGCCCGCAGGTAGACAGTGACCTGATCTTCGCGAAATAGCTCCGAAGCACCAATACCAAAATACTCGACACCAAAACCACCTGTAGTCAGGTTGGTTTCGTAACTAATAATACCGCCTTCAAACAACAGCCTGGCTTCACGTAACGGGGGTAACTCCTGACCACTTCGACTGGAGCCATGTATTTTGCGTTCAGTCAGTAAATTCTGCAGCCCCTCACGCTCCAAAGGTGCAAACCAGCCTGTATCCAGCAGGATTTGCGTCAACATTGAGGTACCGCCCTGGGTCACCGCTGTCGAGAAGCTGGAAACGTTCGCCTGAGGCTTGTACTGACCAGTCTGATCACGAAATGAATACACCGATACTGGAATGGCATGTTGCGGTTTTGGCTGTTGCCACAACTGCTGCATCAATGAACTAGGCTTATCTACTTCAGCCGGACTAATATGAAAACGTGGCTTTGGCATTGCAGAGCAGCCAGCCATTGCAATAATGGCGGCAAGAATGATTAATTGTTTCATGCTTAACCACCTATACTTGGGATCACAAGAATGGTGATTTCACCAGTCAGTTGGTTGGTGATTTCAACCCGAATACTGCCATCAGTCCCGGTGCTAACATTTACCAAAAACTCACCGGTATCGTAGATACCATCAATTAAATCACCATCCGCAATGCGACGGGTAAGTGTATTGATGATATTACGTTCTAATGCTTCTCTGAATTTATCAACAAAGTTTTTTTCTGCTCTTCTTGGCTGATGTATTTGCGCTTTTTGCAGTAAAAAAGCGCCATTCAGTGGATTGCCACCAAAACTGGGGTTAATAGGGGTATATACTAACTCTGTACCATGAGCTGTGCCCATGAGAAGAGTGAAGAACAACAACTTGTACTTCATGGTCATTCCTTTAAAAAAGTTCACCGGCCGACTCGCCGAGGATACGATCTGCTTGAATTCGCGCCAGCTCGGTAAGGCTCTGAAGCACAGCCTGCTCAGCAGTTTCTTTCACATCGTTGTAGCGCCTGCCGAAATAGGTCTGATAAATCCGCCGATCATTCATTTCAACCCACAATACAGTACCTGCTTGAGGATACACCTGTTCATAAATGACCACGGTAATGTTGTCTGTTGCGGGTATATCACGCCAGTAACCGGAATAGTAAAAAACAAAATCTTTACCAAAGCGGGTAATGGTGCGATCCAATACCAAGCCACCCAAAGTTATGTCTCTGGACACGACCGTTGTAGGCAAAGAGGTAACAACGAATAACAGCAGATAAATTATTATTTTCATAAGGGCATAAAGGCGGCCGAAGCCGCCTGTGTTACATCATCGACAAATTAATGTTGAATCACAGTCGCAGTGTTGAAATCACCCACCTGATTGATGGTCATAACATTGCCTGCGCCCATTTGTGAGCCCATAACCAGGTTATCATTACCCAACTGCGAAATGGATACAACGCCAGCACTGCCGCCTTGGACAAATGATGGCCCGGTATTACCAGTCACCCAGTTACCATTTCCGACCTGTAAAATATTCATCACATTATCACTGCCAGCCAACAACACATCAACCAAGTTGAAGTCGCCTTGCTGCTGTGCTGTGAACTGTTGGTCGAACACGATACCATCACCAGTGGCAATTACTTCGTTGAAATCACCGGATTGGTCAATCGAGAACTGATTGTCCGCACCCATAAATTCAACATAAGCAAAGTTCTCAACGCCATCCTGATGGATTTCAATCACGTTGTCAAAACCAAACTCAACATTACCCAGTGCAAAGTTGTCGCTGCCATTTTGCTCAATGATGATGGTGTTGTTGTAACCAAACGCAGCTGCACCCGCGTAGTTAAATTCCCCGGCGCTTTGAATAAAGGCCTGATTCATGCCACCATCCAGAATAACTTCACCAACGTTCTGGCTGCCGTCCTGATAAATTTCAATATCGTGACCATCGCCGAAAGTAGCAAAAAATGCCACGTTGTCATTGCCCTGCTGCCACACATCAATCACGTTGTCATTACCGGTCACGCCAATCGGCGCATCAACCACGTTGGCAACGCCTTCTTGTTGTACCCAGATAATGTTATCCACACCAGCCAGCGGCTCCAGAATGAACTGGTTTTGTGAACCATCCTGATACACATCGACCTGGTTACCCTCACCGCTAACATCAAACGCGATAAAGACGTTGTCAGAACCAAACTGCTGAATATAGAAGGTATTGTTATCGCCATTCACGCCAACAACACCGCCTACGTTACCATCACCATACTGCTCTACTTCCATGATGTTGCCATCACCAAACAGCTGGAACATGCCAGACTCGTTAAAGCTGCCTTCCTGAACACTGAACAGCTCATTGTTATTTCCGGTAAAGCCGGCATTACTCCAGTTGGCATCGCCTTCCTGGATGATTTCTACAAAGTTGGCATCACCTGTCAATACAATGGTTGCTTCGCTCTGATCACCATTTTGAAAAACAGCCGCATCGTTTACATCACCAGAAATTGCGATTTCAGCGACATTCCAGAAGCCTTCTTGTGTCACCGTTGCCGTGTTTTCGTTACCGGCGATATCGACAAAAGCAATGTGCCAGTCATCTTGTTGTTCCAGACGAATCCAGTTATCTTCACCAACACTAAAAGCAAAAGCTTCATGCCAAACGCCGTCTTGATTGACCTGGGTATCATTCAATCCACCATCTTGATCAACGATAGCTAAGTTGATGCTACCTCTTTGTTCAACATAAGCCTCATTGCCTTCCAAAGCGCCTGCAACAGAGGTTTGTAATACAAGAGCTTCGTTATCAGCAAATGCTGTTCCGGTTAAAGCCAGCGCAATAGCCATTCCCAAAACGTGTTTACGTGGATTTTTAAAATTCATTGTTATTCTCCGATCTTTATTGTTTTTACTTACATGTAGTGAAATTGAATCAGTACTGAACGATTGAGAGTTCAGCATTGTTGCCTATTTGCTGAATGCTGAAGCCGGAACCACCCAATTGCTGGATTTGGATCAAATTAAAGTCACCCTGCTGCAACACATCAACTTGGTTATAGGCTCCAACCTGCTCAATTTCAGCCCGATTACCTACACCCATTTGACGAAGAGCCAGTTGATTCATGTAGCCAGCCTGTTGAAGCAAAGCAACATTGCCCTGTCCAAGCTGTTCAACCAAGATGTCGTTAAAAGAGCCGTTTTGCTGCAATATGGCTTGATTTGCCAGTTGCTGACGTTCCAGCAATGAAGCGAGCGGTAGCGACAGTTCAGCTGACAGCCAGGGGCTAAATAACAGCGTAGCCAGAAGACATCCTTTAGCAGTTGTTAACAAAACGACTCACCTTTAAAACTTACACACCAGGCTAAACTATAAGATTTCCAGCTTGCTGCAATTGGATGAAAGAGTTATTTTTTTTCGGCTTATAGTTAATTCCAAAACAATCTTTACTATTAAAAACAGCTGGATAAATCACATCTATTTACAATGCACCCACCCTTTAGGTTAGTACATTTATACTAATTTTTATTCAGCTTCAGCATATCAAATCCAATTTATGGTATTGATTACTAGTGCTAATAAAAAGCGCAAAAAATTTACTATAATGAAAAAAATAAGGTACCAACTTATGCGACAACTCAAAAAATTGGCCCTTGCTGTCTCTGCAGCTTTGGTCGCTGGAAGCGTAATGGCTGCACCGCACCAGGCAGCTGAAGACTCCATCTTAGTCGTATTCAAACCAGGTGTAGGTAAAGCAGAGCGGGAAATGGTGATGCGCCGTTCTGGTGTTTCATTGCGCGAGCTGGATGCAGAAGGTCGTGATATCCGCATGAAACATGTGGCAGATGGTCGTATCGCGAAAGTTCGTTTGCCGAGCGGCGTGCATCGTGATCAGATGATTAAAAAACTGAGCCAGCATCCAGCGATAGAAATTGCCGAGCCGAATTACATTGTTCAGCCGCTGGCTTCACCATTATCTCCAAATGATCCTCGCTTTAATGAGCTATGGGGCCTGCATAATACCGGTCAAAGCGGTGGTACTCCTGGTGCTGATATCAGTGCTCTGGAAGCATGGCAAACAACCACAGGTAGCCGTGACATTATTATCGGTGTGATTGATACCGGTATGGATTACAACCACCCGGATTTGATTGCCAACCGCTGGGAAAACGATGGCAGCTATCCAGGTCATCAGTTTGGTTGGTCTACCTTGAATGCCAGTGGCGATCCGATGGACAGTGGTAGCCATGGTACCCACGTTGCCGGCACCATTGGTGCGGTTGGTGATAATGGCGTTGGTGTTGCCGGTGTCAGCTGGAATGTCACTTTAATCCCCTGTCAATTCCTGGGAGCTGGTGGTGGTTCAACCGCAGGTGCCATTGAATGTATTAGCTACTTTACCGATCTAAAACTGAACCATGGTGTCGACGTAAAAGCGACCAACAACTCCTGGGGCGGTGGTGGCTTTTCTGAGGCTTTAAAGCTGGCCATTGAAGATGGTGGTGATGCGGGTATTTTGTTTATTGCGGCTTCCGGCAATGATGGCCGTAACGCTGATGTTAGCCCAATGTATCCTGCTGCTTACGACTCAGATATTATCGTTTCTGTTGCATCGACTGATCGCAATGACAACTTATCTGGGTTCTCTAACTTTGGTGTAGTCAGTGTGGATCTCGGTGCTCCGGGCTCTGCTATTTTGTCTACAGTTCCAGGTGCAGGCTATGGAACCTTCTCAGGCACATCCATGGCATCTCCGCATGTCGCAGGCGCTGCAGCTTTGGTTTGGTCATTAGACCCAAGCATTCCTGCCCTTGAGATGAAAGATATCCTGATGCAATCTGGTGACGCTCTGGCATCGCTGGATGGTCGTACGGTTTCCGGCAAACGCCTGAATGTTGCCCGTGCCTTGGAAGAAGCTGATCCGGCACCTGGGTTCCGCATGAGCCTGGATCCGCGCAATCAGGAAATTGTCGCTGGTGAACAAACTGCATACAGCCTGGAGTTCATCTCGGTAGCCGGTTGGAATGATGAAATTCAACTGTCTGTTGAGGCAACCCCTGCCCTGCCAGGCGTTAGCTTCTCATCGGAACTTGCCTACCCAGGTGATATGGTATCTTTATTGATTGATACCGATGCTGATACGCCATGGGGTCCTTATCAGTTCCTGATTACAGCGACCGACAGTGCTACCGGAGATTTGGTTCGCCAGACCACGGCAAATCTGAATGTGGTGCCGCAAGGCTTGATGGACTTCCCGTATGAAAATACCACGCCGATCGCTATCCCTGATAACAACCCTACTGGTATTCAAAGCATTATTTCGGTAGCTGAGTCAGGCCATGTGTTTGGTGTTGAAGTGGGTGTGAACATTACTCATACCTGGCGTGGTGATTTGATTGTGCGCCTTACTTCACCTGAAGGGACAGTGCATACCTTGCATAACCGCACCGGTGGTAGCGCAGACGACCTGATCCAAAGCTGGGAAGTCGATGTTTATAACGGCGAAGCCATGCAAGGTGACTGGACGTTGTTTGTTTCAGACAATGCAGCGCTGGATACCGGTACATTAAACTTCTGGAACCTGACACTGACTGCACTGCCAGATGGTGACATTGTTGATCCAGATCCAGAAGCGCCAGAGGCCGGCTTTAGCTATGCAGCTTCAGGCCTGCTGGTGAACTTCAGTGATCAGAGCAGCGAAGGTGATGATGCCATTGTCAGCTGGGATTGGAACTTTGGTGATGGCAACAGCTCATCTCAACAAAACCCATCGCACCTGTACAGCGCTGCTGGTAGCTACAATGTCACACTGACGGTAGCAGATGGCAATGGTCTGACTGACAGCACCTCACAAACCGTGACCGTAAGCGATGTAATCAGCTCCATTGATCTGTGGGTTCATCGCGCGCAGCAAGCACGCACAGGCTCCAGCATCGTTGACCTTCGCTGGTCAGGTGCCGACAGCCGGGTCGATCTGTATCGTGATGGTGTCAAGGTGGCTACTCTTGAGAACCAGGGCAGCTACCGTGATCGCTTCAACACCTCTGCCAGCCAGGTGGTGTATAAGCTTTGTGCTGAAAACACAGAGCAATGCTCAGCAGAAATTGTTGCGCAATTCTAACTAGTTTCATAGCTTAGTTAGAAGTACTAAATCAAAGGCGACCGCTTGGTCGCCTTTTTTATTGGGTGCTAACTTGCTATCTTACAGTATCCAGAACATCTTGTTGTAAGGAGCTACTGTGCTCGCAGAGTTTCAGGCCATAGAACACCATCTGAACCGTATTATCCTTGGCAAAGAAGCACAAATTAAGTTAGCGCTTTGCTGTTTGCTGGCCAAAGGTCATCTGCTGCTGGAAGACTTACCCGGTATGGGCAAAACCACGCTGGCCCATGCCCTGGCGGATAGTCTCAGCCTTTCTTATCGCCGGGTACAATTTACCAGTGACTTATTGCCGGGCGATCTGCTGGGCATGAGTATCTATGATACCCGCTCTCACCAGTTTAATTTTCAGCCAGGCCCGGTGTTTAGTCATTTACTGCTGGCTGATGAGATCAACCGTGCCAGCCCCAAAACCCAAAGTGCCTTGCTCGAAGCGATGGAAGAGCAACAGGTGTCCATCGATGGTAAAACCCGAGCTCTGCCCTCGCCCTTTTTTGTGATCGCTACGCAAAACCCACTGGATCAGTCCGGTACCTCCGCTTTACCGGAGTCACAACTGGATCGTTTTTTAATGCGCTTATCGCTGGGCTTTCCCGATAGAGCAGCTGAGTTTGAATTACTGGACTCCGATCGCGGTCAATCCAGATTAAAGCTGCTGCAGCAGCAACTGAGCATCGAGCAGCTGATGGCGTTGCAAGCCAAGGTACCTCATATTCATGCCTCTGAAGCCTTAATCAACTATGTGCTGGATCTGGTTGCTCACAGCCGGCAGCACCCGGATATGCTGCCCTTATCCCCACGAGCGGCCAAGGCCTTACTGCAGGCAGCCAAAGCCTGGGCTTTGCTGCAAGAGCGCGATTATGTGACCGCGGACGATGTTCAGGCGGTCTTTCCCAGTGTGACTGAGCATCGACTGGATCCTAAATCACGAGCGGCGCAACCGCGCTGGAGTTTGCTGTTATTGCGTGAAACGCCTTGTGCCTTATAGGATCATCCATCGGTGGCTCAAATGACTGTGATACTCCGACAAAAGCTGCGTCAACGCTTGCAGCACTGGTTGGCGAAGAAATTTACTGATAATAAAAACTTTCAATTAAATCACGGCACCTTGCTGGTTTTTCCCACCCGCTATGGCTTGTGGTTTGTGGCCTTGATCGTCCTGCTCTACTTACTGGGTACCAACTACCAGAATAATTTGATTTTACTGTTGGGGTATCTGCTGCTCAGCGTATTTATACTCAGTATCTGGTTTGCCTGGCGAAACCTGGCTGGTTTAACCATCCAGGCGTCACCGCCTGCTGCGATTTATGCCGGTCAGCAAGCCCAGTTACCACTGACGGTGCAGCAGCCAGCCTCCTATCAAGCCGTCCAGTTTGCGTTTGCTACGGCGAAAACTAAAGTGAGCTCTGGCGAGCAGGCCAGCCTGCAATGGCCTACTGTAAAAAGAGGTCATTACCTGATAGACAGTGTGTTGATACAGACCGAGTATCCGCTGGGGCTGATCCGCTGCTGGAGTTACTTGCCGCTGCAACTGCATTACTGGGTTTACCCCACACCTGTTGCGCCAAACATTTTATCGACAGGGGCTGATACGAAAGCGGATAGCAGCCAGCAGAGCGCTGCTGAGCTGCCTGATCAGTTAAAAGCTTACCAGGCCGGTGACTCAATTCGGCGCTTGCACTGGAAGCGACTGGCTCGCCAGCCAGACTCGCCAGTGGTTAAAGTCTCCGAGCAACAACCAAAAGCGGATCCACGCTGGCTGGAAGTCCCACCGTTGCATGGCGCGGCCCTTGAGCAGTGTTTATCCGAAGTGTGCTACCAGCTGCTGGAGCTCGAAGCTAAGCAGTTGAGTTATGGACTACGGACACCGGTCGGTGATCTGCCGCTTGGTCAGGGCCAACAGCATCTGCAGCAATGCCTGCAAAGGTTGGCACTATGCTGAATCAACAGCGTTTTTTTCAGTTTGCTCCAGCCTTGCAACTGCTGTTGATCGTGCTGATGCTGCCCGCCTGGCAAAGCTGGAGTCTTGCCCTGCTGTTAATGCTCAATGCCATGGCCTGGCTGCAGGCTTACCAGAAAATCCCGGTACTGAGCCTGCGGCTGGTCAATGTGATCGCCGCTATAGCAGTGGTTATTTTGCTACTGGCTATTCGTCAGCTGGGGGCAATGCACTTTCTGATGCATATTTTGCTGCTATCGGCTTTGCTGCGTTTGCTGGCGTTATCAAGACAAAGTGAAGCCCGTCAGCTGATCTGGGTGCAGTATTTCATTCTGGGCTGTAGTTTTTTATTTCATCAGTCGATGGCAATGGCGGTGCTGATTTTCTCAGCCACAGCGCTGAACTTACTGCTGCAATACTTACTGTTTGCAGAGCAACTGCCCAGTCGTAAGCAATTGGCAGCGGATAGCCGCTTCTTGCTGTTGCTGATCCCTCTTTGGCTTGGCAGCTTTTTGTTGTTTCCTCGGCTGGCGCCATTGTGGCAACTGCCAAGTGCCCAACAAGCCACCACCGGGCTGGCCAATGAGATTGAGCCTGGTACCATCGAGCAACTGGTGCAAAGCAATGCGACCGCTTTTCGGGTGCGGTTCGACTCGGAGCTACCCGCTCAGGCCGAGCGCTATTGGCGCGCCAAAGTATTTGAGCAGTTTGATGGACGGCGTTGGTCAGTTCAGCAAGGTTTTCATCGCACTAGCCGGGTTCCCCGCCCCGCTGTTGAGCCGGCTGAGCTGCTGCACTATCAGGTGATAGCCGAGCCGAGTTTTCAGCGTGCTGTCTTTAGCCTGGGTACGCCTGTCCGCTGGGGGCAGGAGCTGGAACCCTTAGCGGCCGGGCTGCTGCGCACCAATCGCCCAATCAGTCAGCGTATCAGTTATCAATTGAGCAGTGCTCTGCAACCTGTGCCTTTAACGGATGACAATGAACGGCGCTGGAATCTGGTGACCGGTAATCACAATGCAAGAAGCCAGCAGTTTGCCGATGAATTGCTGGCTGCTCATCCAGAGCCACATCGCTTTGCCGATGCCGTGCTGGAGCATTTTCGTCAGCATGATTTTTACTACACGTTAAATCCGCCCTTGCTTGGGCGTCACAGCGTGGATGACTTTCTGTTTGAAAGCCGTGCCGGTTTTTGCAGTCATTATGCCTCGGCCATGGCTTTGTTACTGCGCCAGGCCGGGATCCCGGCCCGGGTCGTGGGGGGCTATTTAGGAGGCGACTGGTACCCGGAGCAACAGTACTTACTGGTACGTCAACGCGATGCGCATGCCTGGGTGGAGTATCTGGTGGATGATGTCTGGCACCCGGTGGATCCAACCGCCGCTATTGCGCCAGAGCGGGTATTGGATGGCCTGGACAGCGCTTTATCGCCAGACGATATGGCTCTGCTTGGCCGCTCCCTGTTTGGTGAGTTGCCGTTGTTTGCTCAACTGCGGCTGCAACTGCTGCATCTGGATTACTACTGGTCAGTCTGGGTGTTGGGTTTTAACCAGCAGCGGCAAGACGCGCTCTGGCAGTCGTTGCGCCAGTTTTTTCGCAACTGGCAGCAATGGCTGTTGGCGCTAGTGGTGGTGTTCGCCCTGTTGCTGGTGATATTGGCTGGCTATCAATGGCGGCGAAAACGACCGTTCAGCCTTTCTCAGCACCTGCTTAAGGCTATTCCCCAGTTAAGTACCAGGCCACCGCAAAGTAGCCTTGGCCATGGCTTGAACTTACTGGCTGAAACGAATACCGATGAGCAGCTTTTACTGACACAAATCGCCCACTGGTATGAACGCAGTGTCTTTGCCTCAGATAAGACCGCAGAGCAACAGCTGCTTCAGCTGCTGAAGCAGCAAAAACACCGCCTTAAAAAACTAAGCCCAATAAAAAAGGGCAGTGAATAACTGCCCTTAACATCAGCGACTGGTAAAACCAGCTAGCGACGGATATCCGCGGCAGGGCCAGGCTGCAACGGCTCGGCTTTAAGCTCTGGTATCGGCTCACGCTGGACTTTGCCGCGCAGATAATCAATGGCAAAGTTGAGCTGAGCGTCTTCACCGCGGAAGGTAGCGACCGGCATGTTGCGCACTTCATAATCCGGCGCCACGCCATAGCCCTCGATGATGTAGCGACCGTCCATCGCGAACTGCGGGGTTTCAGCCACCCGCGCCACGCCACGATCCGTTAGTAAGTTGCGTCCGGTTAACCAGACACCGGCCCCGGCTGTGCGCATTCCAACCAAAGGTCCCAGTTCCAATGCTTTGACACCGGCGGCAAAAGTTTCCCCATCGGAGTAGGTCAGCTGATCGGTCAACACCACTAAATGACCACGGAACGTCTGCTGCATATTGGTGTAAGGCCCCCCCTGGGTCGGTTGCCAGAAAGCCCAGGCCCGGCGCAGCAGTTTTTCGATGATCCAGCTGTCGATGTTACCACCACGATTGCGCCGTACATCAATGATCAAGCCATCTTTGTCGACATTGGCATAAAACTCCCGGGCAAAATTGGCAATATCATTCGGGCCCATCGCGTACAGATGCAGGTAGCCAAACTGTCCTTCTGAAGCGGTTTGTACCTTAGCCGCATTGTTAAATACCCAGTCCTGATAGCGTAACTGGTGATCACGACCGGCATTGACCGGTACCGCCACCGTTTGCAGGCGACTATTACCACGGCTTAAATCCAGCAGCACCTGGCGACCAACCTGGTTGCGAAGCTGCTGTTGCACATCTGCTACCGTTTGCACGGTGCGGCCATTGACCGCCCGGATCAGATCCCCTACCCGCGCATTGACCCCGGGTTGTGCCAAGGGCGCCGCCTGCGCTGGCAACTCAGGATCGGTGCGATAAATATGGGCAATACGCACACCCTCGGCGGTAGTTTCCAGGCTGGCACCCAAACTTGCTGCGGCCGGTGTTGGCCGCAGCGTCGGGTAATCGCCGCCACGCACCTGCGAGTGCAGAGCATCCAGCTCGCCCATCATCTGGGCCAGCACATCATCGAGCTCATGGCGGTCGGAGACCCGCTCTACCAGCGGCAGATAGCGAGCCTTGGCATCCTGCCAATCCAAACCACGCATCGCTTTATCAAATAAAAACTCGCGCTGCATCAGCCAGGCATCACGGAACATCTGCTGCCATTCCTGCTTAGGATCCAATGCCAGTTGCCATTGCCGGCTGTTCAGTAGCGACGAACTCAGATCAGCGGGTTCTCTATCGCCGATATCCACCACATACATCGGCCCGGTGCCATTGCCTTGCTGCTTTCGCAAATACAGCAGTTTGCCATCGTGCGAGACCCGGTAATCGGCAATGGCTGCACCATACTGCTCAATTTTAGCATCGCGGTTATCCACTTTGATCACTTTCAAATCCGGGCTGCTGCCGGCATCATGGCTCCACTCGCGTACAAACAACCGTTGCTCTGTTACGCTGAGCTGGGTGTAGTTGCCAGCTGTTACCGGCACCTGCCATAAGCGCTGATTTAGCCCTTGCCAATCGACCCGACTGACCGCTGCCGCTCTGCGGCCACGCCGTGCTGGCTCTTCCGTGCTAACTGCTTCGGCCACCGGTAACTCTGTCGGTGGCTGAAACGGGAAGGCAGCGCCCTGCTTCAGGCTGACGGCAAAAATTTCACTGCGCCGGTCAAACATCGGCCCCAGATTGCGATCACCCCAGGGGTGACCCGGCGTGGCCCTGAAATGCCGGTTGGATAAAAAATACAGCCAGTTGCCATCCGGGCTAAACGCCGGGGAGAACGACTCGTACTTGCTGCTGGTAATCAGTTGATGCTTTTGTTCGGCCAGTGAATACAGCAGGATCTGACTGCGTTGCTGGCGATTTTCAACATGAGTTAATGCAATCAGTTGGCTGTCGTGCGACCAGACGATATCGGCAAAAGGTGCCAGACCCACGCCCCCGCTAAATGCCAAGCGGTTTTCCAGCGTTTGCAGATTCAGCAGCCAGAGGTTACCGGCTTTATCGTCATGTGCCAGCCAGTTGCCGTCGGGCGATAACGCCAACTGCCAGCGAAAGCCATTGCCATCTTTGGTTAATTGCTTCGCTTCATTGCGGCCATCGGCGGCGTAACGCCAAATTTCCAGCTCACCGCTTTGGTCGCTGATGGCATAAACCCATTTGCCATCCTGGCTCAAAATCGCTTCGCGGATCCGGCTGTTCACCGGGGTATCAATCTCAACCAGCCGGGCCGGCGACTTGGCGGCAATCGCCACTTTGCCCCGGGCGGTTAACACTACCTGATCGCCAAAGCCGGCGTAATGGGCACTGGTCAGGTAATTCAGCGGCTGATCCAGCCAGCGCTCACGTTGATGCGGCCGATCCGACTGAATACTAAGCTCCAACAGGCGGTCCTGACCGCTTTGCAGATCCAGCAGATGAATATCGGCCCCCAGCTGATACACAATGCGGCCCTGATTCAGATAGGCCTGCCGTACCTGCCAGTCCTGATGCTGACTGTGCTGCTGCAGATCCGTGCCATCGGTTTGCATCGACCAGATATTCGGGTTGCCGCTGGCATCGCTGACAAAATACACCCGATCCTGCCACAGCATCGGATTTCGCACCGAGCCCTGATGGCCGGTGCTTAATAGCTCGGCTTCCTGCGAGGAACCCAAGCGATAACGCCATAACTCGCCCATGGCGCCACCGCGATAGGTTCGGGCATTGTCACCGGTGGCTTGCAGGCCATGCTGCACAAAGTACAGCCACTCGCCATCGTTATCCAACACGCCTTCAATGGCGTCGGCGACCGGCAAGGTTTCGGTTTTTAGGCTGGTGGGATCCACGGTTTTCAATAACCAGAAATTGGCAGGCCCTGCCACATGGTCGGTGGCATACAGCAGCTGGCCATCTTTGGTCCAGCCTTGCAGCCGCACCCGGCTATTTTCAAAGGTCACCCTTTTGGCCACGCCTCCCGAGGCGGCTTTCACATAAAGCTCTGGAGTTTGCTCGTAACTGGCCACAAAGGCCAGCCACTGGCCATCCGGCGATAAGCGGGCCTGCGTTTCTTCGGTGGGGTGCGTGGTTAAACGATGGCCACGCAAACTGGCTAAATCAGCCTGCCAGATATCGCCTTCCGAGGTAAACAGCAGGCTGTCTTGTTGCAGTGAGGGCGAGCGGAAATAACTATCGGACGCCAGCGCCCCGGTGGTGAATACAGCAGTAATGGCAAATGCCAGAGTGGTCTTTTTGAGCATCGCTTGGTCTTATTGTTAGCACAGAGTAAAACTACGCTACCAGAACCAGGGCAACAGGGCCAGAATCAATGCGGCTAATTCAGGTTTTAGGAAGGTGGATAACAGGCCGAAACGACAGTGGTGCCGTTTCGACCTGACAATGACATAAAAAACGAGCGAAGCCCAGATACTAGCGAAGCTCTGTTACTAAAGCAGTTCAGTGCGCAGCTTACTGACGCAAGCCTTAGCTTTGTCTATCGCCTCTTCGGTGTTATCACCCAGTGCCAGTGCTACGCCCATACGGCGCTTGCCCTGCACTTCTGGTTTGCCAAACAGCCGCACTTCGGTATCCGGCACCGCCAGCGCTTCATCCAGCCCCTGGTAGCGAATATCCGCGCTTTGCCCTTCTACCAAGAGTACCGCCGATGCGGCCGGGCCGTACTGGCGAATATGCGGAATGGGAAGGCCCAAAATAGCGCGGGCATGCAGCGCAAATTCGCTGTATTGCTGCGAAATCAGGGTCACCAGGCCGGTATCGTGTGGCCGTGGGGAAACTTCACTAAACCAGACGTCATCGCCTTTGATAAAGAGCTCGACACCAAAAATACCAGCCCCACCTAACGCCTGCACCACCTGGCGGGCAAACTGCTGGGATTTTTCCAAAGCGGCGGCCGTCATCGCCTGGGGTTGCCAGCTTTCACGGTAATCGCCATCTTCCTGGCGGTGCCCTATCGGTGCACAGAACTGAATGCCCTGGGCCGATTGCACAGTCAGCAAGGTGATTTCGTAATCAAAATCAATAAAGCCTTCCACAATCACGTGGCCTTTGCCGGCCCGGCCGCCTTCCTGCGCATAGGCCCAGGCGGCGGCTAAATCATCGGCGCTTTTCAGCACCGTCTGGCCTTTGCCGGAGGACGACATGATGGGTTTGACCACACAAGGGTAACCAATGGCGGCTACCGCGGCTTCAAAGCTGGCTTTATCCTGAGCGAACTGATAGCTGGAGGTCGGCAGCTTTAACTCTTCGGCAGCCAGCCGGCGAATGCCTTCGCGGTTCATGGTTAAATTGGCCGCGCGGGCGCTTGGCACCACGGTAAAGCCGGCTTGCTCCAGTTCCAGCAACTCGGTGGTGGCGATGGCTTCTAATTCCGGCACAATAAAGGTTGGTTTTTCTTTGATCACCAACTGGCGCAGTGCCGCATTATTCAACATCGAAATCACCACCGCTTTATCCGCCACCTGCATGGCCGGCGCATTGGGGTAGCGATCCACCGCGATCACCTCGCAACCATAGCGCTTTAATTCAATGCACAGCTCTTTGCCAAGCTCACCGCTGCCAAGCAACAAGACCTTGGTGGCACTGCTGCTACCCGGGGTTCCAAGGGTGCTACTCATTATTTGATCCTCGTCATTGGCCGGCCTTGCTCACTCCAGAGCACATGGAAGCTTTTGCCTTTCGGCTGATCGGTGCGTTCAAAGGTATGGGCACCAAAGAAATCGCGCTGGCCTTGCAACAAATTCGCCGGCAGCACCGCAGTTCGGTAGGCATCGTAGTAGCTGAGCGCCGAGCTGAGTGCTGGCACCGGAATACCGGCCAGGGTGGCATTGGCCACGGCCTGGCGCCAGTGCTGCTGAAAACCGGAGATTTGTTTGGCGAAGAAGGGGTCTACCAGCAAGTTCGCCAGCTCATCGTTGCGCTGATAGGCTTCGGTGATGGACTGCAAAAACACTGCCCGGATGATACAGCCTGCCCGCCAGATTTTGGCGATCTCGGCAAAGTTCAGCTCCCAGCCCTGCTCGGCTGCAGCCGTTTTCATCAGGTGAAAACCCTGCGCATACACACAGACTTTGGCGCAATAGAGCGCATCGTGCAGTGCTGCGACCCTGGCTTGCTTTTGCGCATCATCCAGCAATTGCGGGCTAGGTCCGGCCAGCACGCTGGAGGCGTTTACCCGCTCTGTTTTTAGCGCCGATAATGAACGGGCGTAGACCGCTTCAGCAATACTGGGCGCCGGGCTCCCCAGTTGCAAGCTGCTGACCGCGGTCCAAAGACCGGTGCCCTTTTGGCCGGCTTTATCCAGAATCACATCCACCAACGGCAGGCCGGTGTCCGAGTCGGCGGTGGCCAGTACCTCGGCACTGATTTCCATCAGGTAGCTGTTTAAGATGCCTTGATTCCACTGTTTAAACACGCCGGCGATTTCCAGCGGGTTCATATCCAGTTGATCGCGCATCACCTGGTAAGCTTCGCAGATCAGCTGCATATCGGCATACTCAATGCCATTGTGTACCATTTTGACGTAATGGCCTGAGCCGGTTGGGCCGATGTAGGTGGCACAAGGCTCGCCCTCCGTGACTGGTTTGCCAGGTGTGTTACTTTCAATTGGCTTCCCCGTCACCGGATCGACTTTGGCAGCAATGGCCTGCCACACTGGCTTAATCCGGGTCCAGGCGTAAGGATCGCCACTTGGCATCAGGGACGGACCAAACCGGGCCCCTTCTTCACCGCCAGAGACGGCAGTACTAAAGAAAATAAACTTGCCTTCGTAGGATTTTTCCCGCTCGACCGTGTCGGTCCAGAGGCTGTTGCCGGTATCCACCACAATGTCATCGGCCTGAATGCCGGCATCGATCAGCTTATGGCAGATATCATCGACCGGTTTACCGGCCGGTACCGACAACACTATCAGGTGCGGTGCTTTTAACAGACCAAGCAATTCGGTGTAGGAGCTGCAGGCAATCACCCGGGCTGGCTGATCGCCACGCTCGGCCGCATCTTGCGCCAGTAAGGCGTCCAAACGCTGACGGTCCAAATCAAAGGCAGCCACCCGATAGCCGTTGTCGGCCAGATTCAGGATAAGGTTTTTGCCCATAACACCGGCACCAACAAAGCCGATATCGCAATGACGAGTGGGTTCTGACATGAAGTGTCCTAATTCAGTCGAAGAAATCGGCGCGAAGTATAGCAAGTTCGCGTGATAATTGCAGTCTTCGTCTTGTACCTAACCAGGTTGACCAGCTTTGCCCTCAAGCCACTGCAACTTAGGTCACTAATGAGGCTTGGGGAACTGGTGCAAAGCGGCAATATGGTAAAATGCCAGTTCTGGCAGCTATGAGCACCTTACCGGCAACGAGGTTAACTGCCGTCTGCTGTGTAGCGGATCTGTATTTTATTGATAACACCCAAGCTGCTCTCAGCTTTAAACTCAGTGCCATCGAGTTCCCTGTGTATCAGTAGCTCTGTGTTTGATAGCCAGGTTAATTCCGGTGCATGCGTATCCGGGTGGCCTCTGGTCACGAAAATATTGCCGCTTTTATTTTTCAGCTCCGCATTCATTTTCAAAACAGATATCTGGGTACTGAAATCGGTGGTGGCCCCGCAGTCACGCTGAAAAATAATGGCTTTATAACGATGGTCTGGCGAGTGAACTTCGGCATAAGCATCATTACCGCACATGCCGTTTCCAGCCAGAAAAAGCAGCAAGGCAATAAACAGGATTGGCCCCACTATAATAACTAACAGGAGGATGAGGAACGATCTTGTCTGCATTTACAGGTAGCCTCTGGGTAGTTCATGATCACGACAAAGGCGAGCAGTGTGCTGCAAACCACGCCATGCGGTAATGTTTTGATGGCCTATACGCCCTGCTCATCTTTGAAACGCCTGCGTAATAAAGTAGCCGGAACGAAACTAAGTAATTTGTCAGGCCTGTTTACCACTTAAAACTGACCACTGCTGCCATGAACCCAGAGCAAACAGGCCGCCAATAAACAAACAGATACCAGAACTAATCAGCCAGAACGTCAGGCTATTTTCTGGAAACATGGGCATGATCGCTACGAAGGAAACGCCACGAAGTAAAAATATGCTGGTAATGAGGATTAGCGCCAATCTTGTAAGCGGTAAACGTTTAATAGTGCCTGCGCCCGACAGAGCGTAAAGCGCCCAAACCAGAAGTACCAATACAATGCCAGATGTCACGATTGTTGGATACCAAAGCCCTTGCTCTGCCATCCGAGCCATCTGCTCACCTGCACCAAAAAAGCGATACCAATCGCCGCCAAAAACAATACAGCCAAGATGGGCAAGTGCAGCAGCAAAGCAACAGAATGCTGCAGCAAAAAGATACTTATTATTACCAGCAGAGTGCATATTTCTTCCTTAAATGCCTGACGCCCGAAATAACCGGCGTGCGTTAGCACGTCCGGCGCCGCAGGCGCGCAGTTTATTGACTTGTTATCTTCTTTCCATGATTGCCCAACAAAATACCGTTCACACTCAGATCTTCATCCAACTGGGGCCAATGAATCCCCTCCCCGTCACCGAGTATCTCCCAGTCTTTCAGTTGAGACTCCGTTGCTTGGGACAATGAAGGAAACCACGTCAGCGGAACTGAAATGGTACGCCCGTCCACGAGCTCTACGATAAGCGAATCCGTGTCAAAGCTGACTGACTGTGCGAGGGGATGATGTTCAACTGCTAAAGTAGCCATTCCAAGCCTCCAAAAACGTATCTCTATTTTCGACAACGAGTTGCTCGAGTTTTCTCAACTCTTTCGGCGCAAACCTTGTAGAGCTCGCTAGGGCTACTGGTTTTAACCAGAATTTGGCAAGCATCTTCTCACGCTGAATATGTATATGGGCGGGTTCCGCATTCTCATTACTGTAAAAAAAGAAGCGGTAAGGCCCTATTCTTAATACTGTTGGCATGCTTAAAGATTATCCTAGAAAGAACACAATGCCAAATTGAAGATAACGAGCGGCCATCAGCCGACGCCAGAGGTGGTCGGTTGAATGGCCTTGTTATGGCTTAGCACGTTTATTACAGCGCTCTATCCGTTTATCCCAGTCACCAGCCCAGCCTTGAGATTTCGCTTTTTCACATAATGAAATTGCTTCACCATAACGTTTTTGCTTTTCTAAGACGATTGCTAACTGAGAGTACCCTTTGTGCGCTGGCAAATCTCCACCGTGTTGCTGTTTAAATGCTATGGCTGCCGCCGGTGAATTTTCAATTTGCTGTTCGCATGCTTCAATTGCAAGTTCAAGTCCATTTGGGTGTAAATCACGATCTTTGTAGCAAACTTCAATTTTTTCGCCATAGAGAAAATGCACATCCAAAGGAGCTGAATTTTCATCAATCAAAGACTCGGCTTTTGTAATTAATTTATATGCAACATATCTTAGGTCCGGTTTATTGAACCAGCCAATTAACCCCCAGAAGAAGTGAAGCTGTGTCTGGCTGCTACTGTATATTTCACCCTCAATTATTGAATTTTCATCACCCATTGGAGAATAAGTATTAAGGATGATTTCACGCTCTTCATCATTCAGTTCATTCAGCCACCAATCTTCTAGGCTCAAATACTTGATAATTCCGTTTACCTTTGGCTTTTTCTTGAAAAAATGGAAAATGCCCATTGTTTACTCCTTTGAGGCATAACGCCCCGAATGACGCGGTTTGTTATACGAATTGCTTAAGTATCCCATGCAATCCAAGAAACTTTATCCCGAGTACTTTATCGTGTTTTACAACCGTCTCAAGTGAATCTCTCTCGTACAAAATGTTACTCGCATTAATCGAGCCATTCCATGATGGCATTAACAATAAAGCTGAAGTATCTATATCAATACCCCACCAGTCGTTAACGTAACTATTTAGAAAATTCACGACAGCTTTGAGTGCGACCAAAGCATCCTCATCCGTATACATATCAGGTGCCTTGGAAAATTTCGATAACTTATTCCGAGCACTTTCAGAGCCACTCTTTAACTTATGTACATATCCTAAACTCCCAGATCCTACCTCAGTCGAAATACCCTCAGAGCAAGTTTCTATCTTAGGATGAACAGCAGTATTTCTTTTATCTATGAGCTCTTTAACAACCTGAACCTCAGTGTCCCCTCTTGGAAGAGCACTGTCTTTGTGCCATTGCAGCACAAAGTCGAACTTGTCCAATGTAGAAAACCTGTCAATCTGATTCTTTAACGAAGATGTCACTTCTACAGTTGAAATAAAAGAGTTTGCAGCTGCTTCAAGAGCATAATTAACTGATAATATACATGATTTCGCGAGAGCTGCTTTAGCAGATACCCTACTTTCAGATAGCGAAATTTCGTAAAGCAAAACCGCGTCTGAAAAGATTTCAAAAAATCGGTTTTTGGTAATTTCTACAGTTCTTTCCATAGAGCTCTCACTTCTTATCGCTTTGCTAATGGGCTGCCGCAGCGTAGTGTAGATAGTCCCGTGGAGGCCACGCTTTTTGTGGCCGGAACGAAATCAAGCAATTTGTTATGTTTTTTTATATGGATGCCCAAATTTCTTGTTGATATATTTAACATAGTAAATTTCCAGCTCAATACTTAGTTTGTACACATTAAAAATGCAAGAAGACCAAGATGACATATCAGTATTGTTTAGTTTGTCTATGTCTTTCAGCATTCCAATAGTTTGTCCGAGACTTGCACTTCTAATCTTATTGAGGATTTTTACGACTCCCGTATCGACATAAGGCAGAAAATGCATAACTTCATTTATATTTCTTAAAACATGGTCCCAGTTATTAGAGCAAACATAACCAAAATGAAGTTGATAAATTCCTGCTCCGCCGTTATGGAACTTGTGGAATAGGTTGCAGGGGTTAACCGCCTTGCAAGCCTCAAGAAATTCATCTTCTTTCAATCTTTCAATTTCAAACCCTTTTCCGGAATGATTGACTGTCTCGGAAACTAATATCCAAGTCTTAGCAATTATTTCTGAAACATGCTGATCAATCTGAGGCAAAATATCATTTTTCTTTTGTTTTTCAGGAAGGTAGACAACTATAAAGTAGAATAGTGAACTAACAATAATCCCCATTGATAAATTAAATAGAATTGAATTCCCAGACAGAGAATTTACAAAAAAAACCTCAAAGACGCTATCGGACAAGGCCGGTATTAAATTTTCATCGGATGCCGCGAATACCGTTAATACTGATACGATGTTTACGAACAAAAACAACCAACCGCTTAGGGTTCGCACTTGATTCTCCTAAAAAATATAACGCTTTGCTAATTGGCTGCCGCAGCGCAGCGTAGGCAGTCCAGTGGAGGCCACGCTTTTTTGTGGCCGGAACGAAATTAAGCAACTTGTTAAATTGCTATTCTCTTGGTAGCCAACCGCTTTCGTTTCGTTCAGGAACTTTAATACCCTTTTCTTTAAGGTGTTTAAGTATTTTCTGTTCATAGTGCGGTGCCCAACCATCATGATTACTGTCATAACAAGTACGGCAGACCGTCAATTCATAAGTATGGATAACCTTACCATTATAAATATGGCGCCCGAACTGAAATTGTTGACCACAAATATCACAAGGAAGCATGATTTTGTCCGGATCGTTCATTTAGCACCTCTCTAGCGAGCCATTTAACGCTTGAATTCAGTGGCCGCTGCTTGAAGCGGTCCGCTGGAATGAATTGTTATTCCATATGTTGTGCAAAGTTTCCAAAGTATCTCTTCAATGCCTTTGCTATTTCGTCTCGGCCGCTACCTTTTGCGAGGCGAACTACAAACTCAGGAAGGCTACCATTAGCAAGGCCGAGCGCTGAGCTTGCTTGTGCAGATAGCGACTTACGATTGTATATAGCCAAGAGGCGGTCAAAATCTTTTGCAGACAATACATCGTTAAACTCTGCAAGTGATTGAGAGTAGATGGCGTTGGCGTCAATTCCTGTAACAAGCGAATGTAAAGCAGAAGCCAGCCCGTCAGCACCCTTTGCTTTTTCGTTAAACATATTGAGTTGAAACTTTATCTCACCTGCAGCGCGAAGCGAGGCCTGAACTTCTAGCTCACCTTGTAGGCGAGAGAATATTGCAGACGAAACGGATTGGAAATCGGCATTAACATCACGCTCCAATCGAGCGCTAACTAACTCAAGAATTTCTTTGGTGCAAAACAGGTTTTCTACCTCTGCAACGGATAGGACGAATATTGAATCTTGCTCGAGCCTTTCGATTTCAGCGGGAACCCGCCTATCTCTATCAATGATGCCAAATACCTGTAGGTGATGAAGCTGAGTATTATTTTTAAGAGCCTTAACTGATTGTATTACTTGGCTGCAGCTACCAACCGGTATAACTAGGTAGTTATTCAGGATTGCTGCATAAAGAGCGGAATCAAAGCTACCGACTACCCCTTCAACAAATACAACAGGATGCCTGCTGCCAAGCACTTCCAGCAAAAGATCCTCTGGAATGCTTGCGTCTTGCCTTATTAAATCCCAATCCCATTTTTCACCATCGTAAGACTTTAGCCAAACTTTTGTTGCCTCTTCCATTGCCGAAGCAAAATCTACATCATGGGTAAGGTATATAAAAAAGCAATCAGGTCTTGCTTGCTCAATCTGATCCCAAAGGGGGGCCTGAACTGACTTGTGGAGGTGTAACTCTGGTTCATCAATGATGATTATTGCGTTGGAAGGTGCCGCCAAACATTGGCCGATGAGATAAAAAATGACCCGCTCACCATCACTCATTTCTGAGGAGTTGTATATTTTTTCTTGCGCATCTCTTGTCTTTGTTTGAATCCGCAGTCCACCAATTACCAGTTCCCTGTGTGGAAGTATTCTTTCCCAAACCTCCTTAACTACATCAAGCTTGGTTTTTGGCGGTTCAACTCTGTTAGTGGTTGACTTTGATGCTGCTAGATATTTTGCGCTCTCCTCAGTGTGATCTGAGAAAAGAAAAACCATTAACTGATGATAGTCATTTAGCAGGCTTACCGCTGGTTTGCTTTGCCAACGGTGCCCTTGCTTGTATCCGTGAATATTTTTCTCCTCAATTGCACGCTCATAGCCCGTCCACAGCTCGGAGGTTGCTAAATCGATAGATTTAGGTGTCGTTGAGTCAGGCATTGCAAGAGATTTTTGTGCAGAAATCCGATGCACCTTATCTCTATCTGGAGAGTTAAATTCAATCCAAGTACCCAGTCTTGTTTTGCCTGCGCCATTAGCACCTACGACCAAAAGACTCTTTTGTGACTTAACTATTGATTGCCCCGAGTTGTTTTCAGGGAGATGAATTTCTTTTTCCATGGTTTGACCGTTATTTGGGCTCAATTGGTAAGGCATAACGTCTTAGTGTTTTATTCGGCACGCAGTTCAGTGACGGATAAACTCCTGTTGAACGGGCCGGCTCACTTAATTTTTGGTATAACTGATGCTAATGGAATTTGTTTTTTAAGGGAACAGCTTATTTACAGATTTAGGCTCGTTGTGTTGCGTTTTTTTCTCAAGCCTGAGCTGCTCAGCCTCTTTATTTTTGAGCAACCCTGGCTGTGTTAAAGCTCCGGGCTTTCAGTCTAAGCTTTGCTCTCACTGGCAGCAGGCTTTGAGCGCTCTGCATCCAACTGCCACAACGAGATACTAAAAGCCGGCTGCTGGTACTGGCCATGGTGCCGGTTGGCTGCTTGCAGCAGGCCTTTATCAAGCGCTGTATCGAACAACAAGCCCCACTCGCCTGCTGGCAGGCTGATCGTTTGCTCATGGTGGGCGGCATTGAACACAAACAGCAAGGTGTTGCCATCGCGGGTGTTTTGAATGCTGAACAAACAGCAGGCCCGCTCCGGATCGTGCCAGTCGTGGCTTTGTTTCAACTCCCCGCTGGGCAGATACCACTGCACCTGATGTTTATCACCATGCCATTGGTACTGCTCATCCAGCAACGACAGTTGCTGCAAACAGGGGTAGCGCTTACGCAGCGCCATCAGTTGCTGCACAAACTGCAGAAAATCCTTCTGCTCACTGTCCAGTTGCCAGTTCAGCCAGCTGATGTCGTTGTCCTGGCAATAGGCATTGTTGTTGCCCCGCTGCGTATGGCTGAGCTCATCGCCGCCCAGCCAGTGCACGATGCCCTGGCTCAGCAGCAAGGTGGCGGCCAGATTACGTTTATGCAAAAAACGCAGAGCAATGACTTTTGCATCGCGGCTTGGGCCTTCCACGCCATGATTGCAGCTGAGATTATGGCCATGGCCATCGCGATTCTCTTCGCCGTTTAGCCAGTTGTGCTTCTGCTCATAGCTCACCAGGTCCTGCAGGGTAAAGCCATCGTGGTAACAGAGGTAATTCACGCTGCAACTGGCCGGCATGCGGTGTTTTTGAAAGATATCGCGCGAGCCAAGCAACCGGGTAGTAAATTCAGCCAGGCTGCCTTTATTGCCACGCCAAAAAGCACGGAAACTGTCGCGGCATTTGTCATTCAGCTCGGCCCAATTTGCCGGAAACTGCCCCAGGTGATAGCCAAAAGGCCCCACGTCCCAGGGCTCGGCGATTAACTTGGCTTCACTGATCACCGGATCCTGCGCAATGATTTGAAAGAATGCGGCATACGGATTAAAGCGCTTGTGCTCACGGCCCAGGGTTACCGCCAGATCAAAGCGAAAACCATCCACCTGCATTTCGGTCAGCCAGTAACGCAGCGCATCCATCACCAGCTTTTGCGTGACCGGCTGCGCCACATTCAGCGTATTGCCACAGCCGGTAAAATTGCAGTAGCTTTGAAAATCGGTGATATCGGCGTGGTTATGAAACAGATAATACTGCCGGTTGGCCAGGCCGCGAAAGCTCAGCACCGGGCCATCATCACCGGCCTCGGCACTGTGGTTAAACACCACATCCAGAATCACCTCGATGCCATGCTGATGAAAGGTGCGCACCATGGTTTTAAACTCGGTCACCGCATCGGTTAGCTGATAGCGGGGATCAGGCGCAAAAAAATTGACCGGGTTGTAGCCCCAGTAATTGGTCAGTTGCATCGCTTCGAGCCTCGGCTCGCTCATAAAGCTGGCCACCGGCAGCAACTGAATGCTGGTAATTCCTAATTGCTGTAAGTGTTTGATAATGGAGGGATGACACAAACCAAGATAGGTACCGCGTAACTTTTCCGGCACCTCCGGGTGCAACATGGTCAAACCTTTGACATGGGCTTCGTAAATAATGGTTTGTTCCGCCGGTACCTGCGGTTTGGCCACGCCTTGCCAGTCAAAATCTGTCTCTGTGAGCACCCCTTTGCTGATAAAAAGCGGGCTCTTTTGTTGGTACAGATGCTCCTGAAAACGCTGCGGCCGGTTTAGCCGCTTGCAGTAAGGGTCTATCAGCAAGCGCTCTGCATCAAAGCGCAGGCCCTGTGCCGGGTTGTCTTCACCGGACGCCGCCAGTGCATACAAGGTGCCTGCCGGAATACCGGAAACGGCCAGATGCCAGATATCGCCGGTACGGCCGGCAAACGCCAGCTCCGCAATCGGCTCCTCGGTATCCGGCTGGAATAACCACAGCGTAAGCGCCCTGGCATCCGGAGCATAGACCGCGAAATTCCACTCATCAGTAGCGACAGATGAAGGGCCCAGCGGTTTGGGCTGGCCCACCTGCGTTTTTAGCAAAGGCACCTGCAGTCCCATCATCACCCCCGGCGGCGCAGATACAAGGTGGATAACGGCGGTAAATCCAGCACCAGGCTGGCGGGCTGCCCCTGATGCGGCTGAGCCGCTGCATGCAACACAGAGCCAACCGCAAAATTACTGCCCCAGTAATAGCTGCTGTCGGTGTTCAGGATCACCTCAAAGTCTCCCTCAGTGGCAACGCCTAACCGATATTGGTTACGCGGAACCGGCGTGAAGTTAGACACCACATAAATGCGCTCACCAGCTGCATCCTGCCGGTAAAAACTGAGCACCGAATGCTCGGCATCGTTGTGATCCAGCCAGCCAAAGCCCTGGCTGTCGTAATCCAGCTGGTACAAAGGCGCACAGCGTTGGTAACTCAGATTCAAATCACGAAACAGCTGCTGAATACCACGGTGTTTGTCGTAATCCAGCAGATGCCAATCCAGGCTACGCTGATGGCTCCACTCTGCGGCCTGTGCAAACTCCATGCCCATAAAGTGCAGTTTTTTGCCCGGATGGGCAAACATATAAGCAATATAGGCCCGCAGGTTGGCCGCCTGCTGCCATTCATCGCCCGGCATTTTATGCAGCAAGCTGCCTTTACCGTGCACCACTTCATCGTGCGACAATGACAGCACGAAGTTTTCGTTGTAATGGTACACCATGGCAAAGGTCAGATCGTTGTGATGAAACTTGCGATAAGCCGGATCCTTGCTGATGTAACGCAGGCTGTCGTTCATCCAGCCCATGTTCCATTTAAAGCCAAAACCAAGGCCACCCTGATCAACCGGTTTCGAGACACCGGCAAAGGACGTGGACTCCTCCGCAATGGTGATGGCATTCGGGAACTGACGGTACACCTCGGTGTTTAGCCATTGCAGCAGGCTGATGGCTTCGTAGTTGTGATTGCCGCCATCGACATTGGGCACCCACTCGCCCGCCTTGCGCGAATAATCCCAGTACAGCATGGAAGCCACCGCATCGACCCGCAGACCATCGATATGAAAGTGTTCCAGCCAGTACAAGGCGCTGGCGACCAGGAAATGCCGCACGGTGTCTTTGCCAAAATCATAGATGCAGGAATTCCAGTCCGGGTGCCAGCCCCGGCGTGGATCTTCGTATTCATACAGTGCCGTGCCATCAAACCGGGCCAGGCCGTGGCCATCATCCGGAAAGTGCGCCGGCACCCAGTCCAGGATCACCCCAATGCCAGCCTGATGGCAGGCGTCGACCAGGGCTTTAAACTCATCCGGGCTGCCAAAGCGTGAACTCGGCGCAAACAACCCCACCGGCTGATAGCCCCAGGAACCATCAAAAGGATGCTCCATCACCGGCAACAGCTCAATGTGGGTGTAGCCCATATCCAGCAAGTATGGGATCAGCTGCTCTGTTAATTCCAGGTAATTCAGTGGCTCGTTGTTGTCTTTGCGCCGCCAGGAGCCCAAATGCAGCTCGTAAATACTCATCGGGGCCTGATAAGGCGGAACTTGCTTGCGACTTTGCCAGGCCTGATCCTGCCACTGATAGCGGCTGTGATCATACACCTGCGATGCATGCGATGGGTATTGGTCGGCAAAGAAACCGACCGGATCGGCTTTATGCGGCAGCAAATGCCCTTGCCGGTCTTTGATTTCAAACTTATACCGCACTCCGGCAGCAATGTCCGGCATCACCAACACCCAATGACCGCAATCGGTTTTCTGCATAGGGTGGCAGCGGCCATCCCAATCGTTCATATCGCCGATCAGGCTGACACTGCTGGCATTGGGCGCATAGACGGCAAAGCGGGTTGCTGTTAGCTGCTGCTTGCCCAGCGCCAACTCCATCAGTTGAGCACCCAACTGGCGGTACAGGTTTTGCGGCTGGCTGTGAACAAAATGCACCGCGTGGTAGGCTTCTTGCTGGAACTGATAAGGATCGACCAGCCGGAACTGATGCTTGCCCTGAGTGACCAGCAACTGATACGGCGTGGTCTTGCGTTTGCGCGGCAGCATCAGGGTAAAGAGCCCTGCCACCACGGCATCCGGCTGACAAACGCCAAGGGACTTGCCCGAAGCCAAATCCAACACTTCCACCTGCTCTGCCTTTGGCAAAAAGCAACGCACCAACCAGCCCTTTTGCTGGCCTTGCCCGTCATGATTGGGCTGCCAGCCCAGTAAAGAAAATGGTTGTGCACAACGCACTGCTGCCAAGTCTGACGCCTGAGTCATCCTGCTTCCTTTTTTAGTTATAGCCTGCTTAACTAATGCTGATTTACTGATAAAGCCAATCCGTCCTGGCCTGGCTCAGCTGCTGCATCAATGCCAGTTGCTCTGGCTGCTCTGCCAGGTGTTCCAGTGTCTGGCTGAGCTTACGCCGCCAGTTCGGGTACTCATCGCTGGTGCCCGGCACATTGACCGGCTGGGTCATCTGCATCCAGTCTTCCAGCTGCAAACACAGCAACTGGCTTTGCCCCTTAGCCAGGTGAAGTTGCAAGGCGCGGGCCAATACCGGCTCCATCCCCACCTGCTCCACTTGCCTTGGGTAATCCGACGGCAAAGCGCCATGGCCATGCAAGGAGTCCAGGATGCGTTGTTTGTTGCGGTGACGCTGCTCAAACAACTGCTGCAACTGGGCGGCATCCGGATACAAACCCAGCTGCTCACCAAGTTTTAAATCATCGCAATGCCAAAAGCCAATCAGCGTTGGTAGATCGTGCGTGCACAGCGTGGCCATCGCCTGCAGCGGGTAATGGGCCGGAGAGATAAAGCCGCCATCTGCAGCCTGTTCAAAGAAATACACCCGATACGAATAGACGCCGTGCTGCTGCAAAAAATCCCGAATACCATCCGGCACCGTGCCGAGATCTTCCCCAATCACCAGCACCTGATTGCGCTGACTTTCCAGTGCTACAATGCCCAGCAAGTCCATGATCGGGTAATACAAATAAGCACCACCCCGCGCATCATCGGCGGTTTTAGGCACCCACCACAACCGTAGCAACGCCATCACATGGTCAATGCGCAGTGCACCAGCATGCTGCATATTGCTCCGCAGCAGGTCAATAAATGGCTGATAGCCTTGCTGAAACAGTTGCAGCGGCGACATTGGCGGCAGACCCCAGTTTTGGCCCTGTGGGCCTAATGGATCCGGCGGGGCTCCGATGCTGGCATCACGGCAATACAAATCCGGGTTGGCCCAGATCTCCATCGAGGCTTCACTGACCCCCACCGCCAAATCACGGTAAATACCCAGCAACATGCCCGCTTCTTTGGCGGTTTGCTGAGCCGCGGCCAACTGTCTGTCGGCACAAAACTGCAGGTAACTGTAGTAATCCAGCGCTTTTGCCTGTGCTTTGGCAAAAGCTTTCACCTTCGCAGAGGCCGGATCCTGGTATTCCACCGGCCAGGCTGGCCAGCCCCAGTACTCACTATTTTCGGCATACAAGTGCGCATGCAAGGCATCGTACAAAGCCTGCTGCTGCAAGCTCGAGCCGCCAGCCTGCTTAAAATCAGCAAAAGCGGCCTGCTCATCCGCTGTCGCATGCTGTACAAACCACCGATACGAGGCATGCATCACCGGCTGTTTCAGCTGCATCACGCCGCTATAATCGACCCAATCACGGCTGCGCTGCTCAGCAAGTTGCTGTTGAAACGATGCTGCAGCGACCAATTGCTGACACTCTGCCGACTCGGCAAAGCCTGGCATGGCAGTCACGTCCAGATAGATGCCATTGAGCCAGCGCCGGGACGACGGGCTGTAAGGGCTGGCATGTTCCGGCATGGCCGGATAGAGTGCATGGATCGGGTTCAGACCCACAAAGTCAGCGCCCTGCGCAGCCAACAGTTGCAGCAGTTGCTGAAGGTCGCCAAAATCACCAATGCCCCAGTTGCGCTCCGAGCGCAAGCCGTACAGCTGCACACTGACACCCCATTGCTTGTTACTGGCAAAAGCCTCTGGCTGATAACAACGCGTCGGTGTCACAATCAGCGACTGCTCACATTTAAGCGTGGCAGGGCTGGTTACCCGCAGGCGGTGATAGCCAGGCTCCAGATGAGTTGTAATGGCATGCTGGTATAAATGGTATTCCTGCTCATCCTGCTGGTAGACCTGCAGCAGCTCGCCATCGACCGGCGTAAGCGACAAGCGATGCTGCTTGCCAGCTTCGGTGATAAGATTCAGTTTCAGTGGTTCATTGGCCAACGCCAACGGCAGCCGCAGCTCCAGATGCAGCGGCTGATCCTGCTGCTGCACCGAGACCGGCAATAACAGTTGCTGCCACAGTGCCTGCTGATGGTGCTGCAAACTCTCATCCAGGCTGTCTTCACTGCTGGTATCAAACCCCTGCGCTGCCAGTAAAGCCAGCAGATTGGCTTCGCTGACGTGTTGCAACTGCCCATAGGCATCGGTGTAACTGGCTTCAATGCCGGCAAATGCCAAAGCCTGTTCTACAAGCGCTGTGTTCATGGCGTCCTTCCTGCTTATTTTCTTTGCTATGCTGAGAATACTCTGAATTCGGGCTTTTTGCGTTATTTAATTACAAGAATTCGTATGCAACTGCATTTACCGCTTGAATATTTCGCCAAATAATGTAATTTTACTACAAAATAACGTTTAACCAAGGGGTGTTCTATGACCATTCGTGTTGCAATTAACGGTTTTGGCCGTATCGGCCGTAATATTTTACGGGCTCTGTATGAAACGAATAAGTCGTACGACATAAAAATTGTCGCAATCAATGATTTAGGCGATGCCGCCATCAATGCGCACTTGCTGAAGTATGACACAGCTCATGGTATTTTTCCGGCTCAGGTTGAACATTCTGACAGTGCTATTTTCGTTAATCAGGATGAAATCCGTACTTTAAGCGAGCGCAACCCGGCCAATCTGCCGTGGAAAGAGCTGCAGGTGGATGTGGTGCTGGAGTGTACCGGCCTGTTCACTGATCGCAAAACCGCTGGCGCACACCTGACTGCCGGCGCGAAAAAAGTCATTATCTCCGCCCCGGCCAAAGAGGTGGATGCTACCATTGTGTATGGCGTGAACCACGACATCATTACCCCGGATATGACCATCATTTCCAACGCATCCTGCACCACCAACTGCCTGGCTCCTATCGCTAAGCCACTGAACGATGCACTGGGTATTGAATCCGGTCTGATGACCACCATTCATGCCTACACCAACGACCAGCGGTTAAGCGATGTGTACCACACCGATGTCCGCCGGGCTCGTGCTGCAGCCATGTCGATGATCCCGACCAAAACCGGCGCCGCTGCCGCCGTTGGTTTGGTGGTCCCTGAGCTGCAAGGCAAGTTTGATGGCCTGGCCGTACGGGTCCCTACCCTGAACGTTTCGTTGGTGGATTTATGCTTTATTGCTGGTCGCAATACCAGCGTAGAGGAAGTCAATGACATTATCCGCAAAGCAGCGGCCACTTCACCACTAAACGAAGCCTTGATGGTGAACGATTTGCCACTGGTTTCGGTTGATTTTAACCACAACCCGATGTCGTCCATCTTTGATGCCAGTGAAACCCGGGTCAATGGCCGTCTGGTGAAAGTAATGTCCTGGTACGACAACGAGTGGGGCTTTAGCAACCGCATGCTGGACAATACTGTCCAGATGATGAAGTAACCAAGCAAACTCCATGCGAAGCAGCATCCAGCCACAGCTTGGTTTTGCCCACCTGGCCGAGCTGCCCTGTTGGCAGCTGCGCTGCGGTGAAGCCAGTGCTGTGGTCAGCAGCTATGGCGCTCAAGTGCTGTCGTATCAACCAAGCCCTGGCGATGAACTGTTATGGCTCTCGCCTCAGGCGAACTGGCAGCAGCAAGCCATTCGCGGTGGCATTCCACTGTGCTGGCCCTGGTTCGGGCCCGCCGATCCCAGCATCCTACCTGACGCGGCCTCACAGCCCGCGCATGGCGTTGCCCGAACCCGGCACTGGCAACTGCTGCAGCAACATTGCACCGAAAGCGTCGCGGCACTGACTTTGCACAGCATTTTTACAGATTTACCGCATTGCCCTGCCCCCATCGAGTTACAGCTAGCAGTCCGCTTGAGTAAAGAGGCACTAAGCGTCACACTAAGCTCTGAACAGCCCCTGCCACAGCAAGCGGCTTTGCACAGTTATTTTAAGCTCACTAGCCCGCAGCAGCTAAGCGTGCATGGACTTGGCAACCACTACCTGGATAAAGTCAGCCAGCAAGAATGCCTGGATGGCGCTTCGCCTGCCCGACTGGAGAATGAAACCGATCGCATCTACCTGCAAGCTGGTTCGCAGCTGCTGGTTCAGGATGGTGCTCAGGGAGTGGTACTGCAACAGTCAGGCCATGACAGCTCAGTGCTGTGGAACCCTGGTCCGGCGAAAAGCAAGGCACTCAAAGATGTCCCTGATAATGCTTATCAGCACTTTGTCTGTGTGGAAACCGCCAGCCTGAACTGGCAGACAGCGCCGTTGCAGTTAAGCCAAACCATTGCCCGACAGGCAGCCAGCCGTTAGCGCCAACTGCTCTGAAAAACCTCCGAAATCAGTAGTACCCGGCCATCTTCATACTGAATGCGAATGGTTAGTCGCCACAGCATGTTAGGATCAGTACAGGCCCCCAGTAAAAACTCCGCCTGCCATAGCGATGGTTCAATCGGTTCAAACCGGATCGGTACCCGCCCCATGTACATCGACTCGCCGGTGACCTCAGCGGTGATGGCAGCAATGGCTGCCACCGTTTGCAGTTTTAACGTAAGCAAGGACTCAACCGGAATGCTTTCAGGGCTTATCGACAGTTGCTCTGCTGTGCTATCATAGAGCAAAAGCTCGGATTGATCAGCCACTTGCGCTGGCTTACAACCCAATGCCATAACCACAAGCAATAGCAACACGGGCAGACACAATGCTGAGGTATTCACCATGGGTGGGGGCTTGCCTGTTTGCCAAAATAAGTAGTTTATTCTACCTCGAATACAGCAAGAGGGCCAAAGACAACCTACACTTGTTTACTTAGTAAACAAGGACTTTGTTCTAAATCATAAAAGCGGCGGATTCAACTATCTTTTGCAAAGTGAAATCTTTATCATCCGCAACCAGAATAGCCCTAAGTGGGTACAGCACAGTGAGGTGTGTACCGGCTTAGAGTGATAAAAAAAGGGCCACTTCCCGCAAGTGGATAATTTGTAACCAGCGAAACTGCAGTGGAACTCGATATGAGCCAGACTAAATCGTTAGAAGTTGACTACAACTATAGCGTTGTCCGCCTCTTTACCCTTGCTACCATTCTATGGGGCATTGTGGGTATGGCGGTAGGTGTACTGATTGCAGCCCAATTGTATTGGCCTGCCCTGAACTTTGACATCCCATGGCTGACTTACAGCCGTCTACGTCCTCTTCATACCAATGCGGTGATCTTTGCTTTTGGTACCAGTGCCTTGATGGGGACTGCTTATTATATCGTGCAACGAACCTGTCAGGTCCGGCTATTTGCTGAAAAGCTGGCGATGTTCACCTTCTGGGGCTGGCAAACAGTGATTGTGCTGGCTGCCATTACCCTGCCCCTGGGTATTACCCAGTCCAAAGAGTACGCCGAGCTGGAATGGCCGATTGATATTCTGATCACTGTGGTCTGGGTCTCGTTTGCGGTGGTGTTCTTTGGCACCCTGGTGAAACGCAAAACCAGCCATATTTACGTCGCCAACTGGTTCTACGGCGCCTTTATTATTACCGTGGCGGCCCTGCACCTGGTCAATAATATGGTGATCCCACTGAACCTGGTCAAATCCTACTCCATCTATGCCGGCGCTGTGGATGCGATGATCCAGTGGTGGTATGGCCATAATGCGGTAGGTTTCCTGCTCACCGCTGGTTTCCTGGGCATGATGTACTACTTCGTTCCGAAGCAGGCTGGTCGTCCGGTCTATTCGTACCGCTTATCCATTGTGCACTTCTGGGCTCTGATTGCACTGTATATTTGGGCTGGCCCGCACCACTTGCACTACACCGCCTTGCCGGACTGGACTCAGTCGCTGGGTATGGTGATGTCGGTGATTCTGTTTGTGCCCAGCTGGGGTGGTATGATTAACGGTATCATGACGCTGTCAGGTGCCTGGCATAAACTGAAAACCGACCCGATTCTACGTTTCCTGATTGTTTCTCTGTCCTTTTACGGCATGTCGACCTTCGAAGGCCCGATGATGGCTATCAAATCGGTGAACGCCTTGTCGCACTACACCGACTGGACCGTTGGCCACGTGCACTCCGGTGCTTTGGGCTGGGTTGCGATGATTACCATTGGTGCCACCTACTACTTGATCCCTACCCTGTTTAATCAAGGCCGGATGTACAGCATTAAACTTATCAATACACATTTTTGGCTGCATACCATCGGTGTGGTGCTTTACATCGTGGCCATGTGGATCTCCGGTATTATGCAAGGCATGATGTGGCGCGCGGTCAATACCGACGGCACCCTGACCTACAGCTTTGTAGAAAGTGTTGAGGCGTCCATGCCGTTCTATCTGATGCGCTTTGTCGGTGGTGTCTTCGTGCTGGTGGGGATGTTTGTGATGGCGTACAACACCTACAAAACCCTGCGTGCAGAGAACCACTCTCTGAAGCCTGTTGCTGAAGCTGTGGCCTAAGGAGCGAGCAATGTCGAATAAGAATCATCACGAAAAAATTGAAAAGAGTGTTGGCTTGCTGGGGATCTTCACCATCATTGCCATCAGCTTTGGTACCCTGGTGCAAATTACGCCCCTGATGTATCTGGAAGAAACCACCACCCCGGTCCATGGCTTGCGCCCTTACACAGCACTGGAAATGGAAGGTCGGGATATTTACATCCGTGAAGGCTGTAATAACTGCCATAGTCAGATGATCCGCCCGTTTCGCTCGGAAGTGGAGCGCTACGGCCACTACTCGGTAGCAGGTGAACATGTGTGGGAGCACCCGCACCTGTGGGGCTCGAAACGGACCGGACCGGATCTGGCCCGGGTCGGTGGCCGTTACAGCGATGACTGGCACTATGCTCACATGATGGATCCACGCTCGGTAGTTCCTCAATCCAATATGCCGGCTTACCCCTGGTTGGCCGACAGAGTATTGGATGGTCGCTACACAGCGCGTAAGCTGGAAATTTTCCGTAGCCTTGGCGTGCCCTACACCGACGAAGACATTGCCGGTGCAGCCGATGCCGTTCAAGGTAAAACCGAAATGGATGCTCTGATTGCCTACCTGCAATCGCTGGGCACACACTTGAAGTGATTACGATGGAATTTGCAACCTTACACAGCATTTTAACCGTCATTTTATTTGTAGGTTTTGTTGGCCTGATTATCTGGGCCTACGGCAAAGGCCGGAAAAAAGATTTCGATGAAGCAGCGAACCTGGTGTTCGATGATGAGCCGGAACTGACAAAGCCAGAACAAAAACAAAAACAGGAGTCCGATCATGAGTAGCTTCTGGAGCGCTTGGATCATCATTTTCACGCTGGTTGTACTGGTTGGCTGCCTGGTGCTGCTGACCTGGAACCTGAAAAATTACGTCGGTGTATCGGAAGATGAAACCACAGGCCATGAACACGATGGCATCTCCGAGTTGAACAATCCACTGCCAAAGTGGTGGACTTACATGTTCTACATTACTCTGGCCTGGTCTTTACTCTATCTGGCGGCTTACCCAGGCCTTGGTAATTACAAAGGCTTTTTGAACTGGACCAGTTCGAATCAGGGTATTTTATCGCTGGCAGAGTCGGAGCAAGCGGTGATTGCTGCCCGCGAAGCTGGCATGAATGTGCAGCTGGACCGGGAAATGGTCCGGGCCGATGAAGTCTATGGCCCGGTGTTCCGTCAGTTTGCCGAGCGCGATATCCTGGATTTAGCCTATGATCCGGAAGCGCTACGCATTGGTCAGCGGCTATTCCTGCAAAACTGTGCCCAGTGTCATGGTTCGGATGCCCGTGGTCAGCGCGGTTTCCCTAACCTGACCAACAACGACTGGCAATGGGGCGGTACGCCGGAGAAAATCAAAGAAACGCTACTGTATGGTCGCAAAGCCGCCATGCCTGGTTTCAAAGATGCCTTAGGCGAACAAGGGATTCGTGAAATGACCGCCTTTGTGCTCAGCTTGTCTGGCCGTACCGTCAATCAGCGTGATGCCGAAGCAGGTCAGGCCAAGTTTGCCATGTGCGCGGCTTGCCATGGCAACGATGGCAAAGGCAGTGTCGCCCACAACCTGCCGTTCGGTGCGCCAAACCTGACCAACAACATCTGGCTGTACGGTGGTTCAGCAGCCGATATTACCGAGACACTGGTACAGGGACGCTTTGGCGAAATGCCAGCCTTCCGTCACACTCTGGGCGAAGATAAGGTTCATATTCTAACCGCTTATGTCTACCGCTTATCGAACCCAGAACCGAAACAAAACTGATCCGAACGCTGGATTAGGATAGAATAAACCCCGGCTTCGGGGTTTATTTTTACGAGGAGTTCCTTGATGCAAACCGATACCAAACCCTGGTACAAGCAGCTGTGGCCGTGGATTTTAATTATGCTGCCGGTGTTCGCTTTTGCCCGTGGTGGCTGGGCCTTTTACATCATGATGCAAAACCAGCCGGAAATGGTGGTGGACGATTACTATCGTGAAGGCCGCACCATCAACAACCGGCTGGAAAAATACCGTGAAGCAGCGCTGCGGAACCTGGAGGCCCATGTGCTGGTGATTGGTAACCGGGCTGTGGTCCGTTTTGCCGAGAACGCCGTTCTGGGTGACAGTATTCATTTAGATTTTTACCACACAACGCTTGGAGCCCAGGATTTTGAAGTCGATGCTGAACGTAGCGGTGCCTTGCTTTATGTGGCTACCCTGCCCCATACACCACGCGGACGCTTTCGGCTGGTGGTGTCGGATGACAGTCAGGAATGGCGTTTACGTGTCACTCTGGATGTTCCTGCCGAGCAGGAAGTGAAGCTGGGTTACTAAGCGATTTATGTCCGCAGAACGCTGTTTTCATTGCCATGAGCCGGTGCTGACCGGCCAGCAATTTGTGCTGGAGTTTGAACAGCAGCCACGCACTTTCTGCTGTCTTGGCTGTCAGGCCGTAGCAGAGACCATCATTCAGCAAGGGCTTAGCGATTATTACCGCTTTCGCACCGAGCCCGCCACCAAGGCCGATGCCATGCCGGCCGATTTGGCTGCAGAGCTGGCCAGCTTTGACAGCCCGGATGTGCTGGCTGATTTGGCCAGCCAGCAGGGTGAGCGCAGTAAAATCGAGCTATCCATCAGCGGCATTAGCTGCGCCGCCTGCGCCTGGCTGATTGAGCGGCGTGTAAAACAGCTCACTGGCCTGGTCAGTATCCGGGTGAACTCCGGCACCCAGCGGGCTCAGATCGAATGGCTGCCAGAACAGCTGAAATTAAGCCGTATTTTGCAGGAAATCAGCAAGCTGGGTTATCAGGCCAGTCCTTTTGCCGCGGATCAGGAAGAAAAAGTACACAAAGCTGAGCTTGGCCGCTACTTAAAGCGGCTGGCCGTATCGGGTATCTTGTCAATGCAGGTGATGATGCTGGCTGTTGCGCTGTATTTTGGCGAGTGGACCGGCATCGACCCTGAGCATCAGGATTACCTGCGCTGGATCAGCATGCTGCTCACCACACCGGTCGCCTTTTATGCTGCCCTGCCCTTTGTGACCAGTGCCTGGCGTAGTATTGTCAACCGCAAAATGAACATGGATGTGCCGGTCAGTCTGGCCATCTACTACACCTACTTTGCCTCCGCTTATGCCACGGTGACCGAAACCGGTGAAGTGTATTTTGAGTCGGTCTGCATGTTTGTATTCTTTTTGCAGCTGGGCAAATTTTTTGAATACCGGGCCCGGGCCAGAGCCAGGGATGCCACCAGCAACCTGCTGAAGATTATGCCGGTAACCGCCACCCAACTGATCGACGGCCAGCCGCAAAGCACTTCGGCCAGACGGCTGCAACCTGGCGATCTCATTTTGGTCAAAGCCGGTGAAACCCTGCCCGCCGATGGCGATGTTATTGATGGCAACAGCAGCGTGGATGAGTCCATGCTGACCGGTGAGTACCAGCCGATTGCCAAAACGGTGGGCAGTGCGGTACTGGCCGGCAGTGTCAATCATGACGGGGTGTTGCAGGTGAGAGTAAGTCAGCCGCTGGCATTGTCCCGGCTGGGTCAGATCATAGCGCTGCAACAGGATACGCTGAATCAAAAACCGAAGCTGGCGGAGAAAACCGATGAGCTGGCGCAGTATTTTGTCGAGCGCTTGCTGCTGATTGCATTGGCCACCTTTTTAGTCTGGTTTTTCTGGATTGATGCCAGTCGCGCTTTTTGGGTTACCTTATCTGTACTGGTGGCTACCTGCCCCTGCGCGCTGGCACTGGCCACCCCAACCGCCATTACCTGCTCATTGGCGCGTTTAAACCGCAAACACATTTTGATTAAAAACAACCAGGTGCTGGACAGGCTGCCGGATATTCAACAGATAGTGTTTGATAAAACCGGCACCCTCACCCAGGGCCGCTTTAGTGTGCATCAGGTGCAGCTGCTGGATGAAAATCACAACAAAGCCAGCTTACTGAATTTAATCGCGAATATTGAGCGCCATTCAGAGCACCCGATTGGCAAGGCCTTTCAGCCCTATTTGCAACAGGAACTGGAACTCAGCGAGGTAGAAATCAGCATAGGTGCCGGCATTTCGGCGCTGTGGCAGGGCCAGCATGTGCAGGTAGGCAATGCTGCCTTCTGCCAGGCCGAGGCTATCCCTGGCGCCATGGTCTACCTGAGCGTTGACCACAAAGTTCTGGCTGCTATCGAATTGCAGGACGATCTGCGACCGGAAGTTCCTGCTTTGCTGCAAGCACTCAAAGCCAGAGGCTATCAACTGGGGTTATTGACCGGTGACAGCTCCAGTCAGGCGGAGCGGGTAGCAGAACAGCTTGGTTTTGACTGGCTGGAAAAAGGCTGCAGCCCCGAGCAAAAAGTTGCGGTGATCCAGCAACTGACCGCACAGCAACAAAAAGTCATGATGGTCGGTGATGGCATCAACGACAGCGCCTGCTTTCATGCGGCGGATGTCTCTGTTACCCTGCAAGGAAGCACCGATTTGGCCAAAAATCAGGCCGATGTGCTGATTCTACGCAATGACTTGAGCCTGTTAACCACCCTGCTGGCGGGAGGCGATTTAGCCGCCCGTACCATCAAACAAAATCTGGCCTGGTCAGTTGGTTACAATGTGATCATCATTCCATTGGCGGTGGTGGGCCTGGTCTCTCCCTACATCGCTGTGCTTGGCATGTCATTTAGCTCCTTGTTGGTGGTATCCAACTCTCTGAGGTTACTTAAATCATGAGCGTGATTTATGTGTTAATTCCCATTGCAGTGCTGTTTGTGATGATAGGCCTGGCAATTTTTTTCTGGGCGGTCAAAAGCAAACAGTTCGAAGATCTGGATAAAGAAGGCTTTAGCATTTTATTTGATGATGAGCCCAAATCCCCCGCCGATCCCAGCGTAACCGATCAGGCCAGCCAGCAGCACAATCGCAGTGACGATGAACCCCGCTGATCTGAGTGCAGCCCTGCTGATAGGGCTGATTGGCAGCAGTCACTGCCTGGTGATGTGTGGTGGCATTGTCGCAGCCTTGCAACTGTCGATGCCGGAGATGTCGGGCCCTCGCCGCTTTGCCTACCAACTGTTACTTAGCCTCGGCCGCTTAAGCAGTTATGCTTTTTTCGGTGCTGTGGTCGGCTACTTTGGCGTTGTTGCCATGCAACTAAGTGGCGCTTCGATGGTGTGGCTGCGTTTGCTGGCGGGTCTGCTGTTAATTGCTATGGCGCTCTATATTGCCAGGCTGTCGACAGTTTTAATTTATCTGGAGCGGTTAGGTCAAGGCATTTGGCGGCGGGTTCAGCCAATCAGCAGCAAGCTGATGCCCCTAAATAGCCCCTATAAAGCCTTTGGCTATGGCCTCTGTTGGGGCTGGTTGCCCTGCGGCTTGGTCTACAGCACCTTAAGCTGGAGTCTGGCCAGTGGCAGTGCTGCTGCTGGCGCTGGTATTATGCTGGCTTTTGGCCTTGGCACCCTGCCTGCCATTTTGCTGACTGCAACCCTGGCTGCTCGCCTGAACCAGTTAAAGCAACAGAGCTGGTTTCGTAATGGTACCGCTATCCTGCTCGGTAGTTACGGTTTTTATACGGTTTATCTTGCCTTGGCGCGGCTAGTTTCTTAAGCTATCACCAATATTGCGACAACTATGGATGTCTTATGGCGCACTCGTCAATCAACTGTCAGGATTGTGGCTTCAGTCAGCTTTGTTTACCCTTTACGCTGAATGACAACGAATTGGATACACTGGATGACATCATTCAGCGTAAAAAGCCGCTGCATAAGGGCGACTACCTTTTTGAAGCTGGCCGACCGTTTCAGGCGCTGTATGCCATTCGTACCGGCTCCTTTAAAACCTTTACCCTGACTGAGCAAGGCGAAGAGCAAATCACCGGCTTTCATTTGCCGGGCGATGTGCTTGGCTTTGAAGCAATCAATACCCAACAGCATGTCAGTTATGGCCAGGCGCTGGAAACAGCCATGGTGTGTGAAATTCCTTACCATAACCTGGAGCAATTGCTGGGTGAGCTGCCCAAGTTGCGGCAACAAATGATGCGCTTGATGAGTCAGGATATTTCTGCTGATCAACAGCTGATGCTGCTGCTGAACCGGAAAAATGCCGAAGAAAAGCTGGCAGCATTTTTAACCAATCTGGCGCAGCGCTTTCAGAGCCGGGGCTTCTCCGGTAAAGAGTTCCGTCTGACCATGACCCGCGGTGAAATTGGCAACTACCTCGGATTGACGGTTGAAACCATCAGCCGGTTGCTGGGCCGCTTTCACAAAGAAGAGCTGATCCACGTAGACGGTAAGTTTATCACCATTACCAATGCCAAAGGGCTGGCCGGCCTTGGTGGCATGGCTGCCATAGCCAGTTAACAGCTCCCGCAGAAACGGCGCCCCGCCGTTTCTCTTTTTTTGCTTTCTGTTTGATACAACGCATGTTTTGAGTTCGGCATTGCTCTGATTTTTGTCTACACTGATAGGTAGGCAATGCACCCAAAGGAGCAATACTGTGTCCAAACCTCAACACATCATGGTGGTGATCGATCCCACCACGGAGCAACAAAAAGCCCTGCACCGAGCTGTAGAATACGCCCGTTATCAAGACTGCAGCCTGACGGCTTTTTTATCCATTTACGATTTTTCCTACGAGATGACCACCATGTTGTCTGGCGAAGAGCGCGAGTCGATGCGTCAGGCCGTAATTAAAGATCGTGAGCTGTGGATCAGCGAATTGGTTGCCCCTTACCGCGACAAAGGACTGGTGGTTGATATTCATGTTGAATGGCACAACCGCCCCTTTGAAGCCATGGTCAAAGCCGTGTTGGAAGAAGGCTACGACATGGTGTTCAAAGGCACTCATGACCATGATGTACTCAAATCGATGATCTTCACCCCAACCGACTGGCATCTGTTGCGTAAGTGCCCCTGCCCGGTGTTGCTGGTAAAAGATCATGATTGGCCTGAGGGCGGCAATGTACTGGTTGCGGTCAATGCCGGCAGCGAGCAGGATTACCACAAATCGTTGAATAGCCGCCTGATCAATAAAGCCAAAGCAGTGGCCGGTATGCTGTCTGCCCAGGTCCATCTGGTCAATGCTTACCCCGGAACACCAGTCAACATAGCCATAGAAATTCCGGAGTTTAATCCGGAGGAATACAACAGCACTATGAAGCGCCATCATGTGGATGCCGTTAAAGAGCTGGCACGCCAGCATGGCATTGATGATGAACGTACTCATGTACTGGAAGGTATGCCGGAAGATGTGATCCCGAAAGTGGCACGGGAGCTCGATGCGGAAATGGTACTGATTGGTACCATAGGCCGTACCGGCTTCTCAGCGGCTATTATCGGCAATACCGCTGAGCATGTGATTGACCGGCTGGATTGCGATGTTCTGGCCGTCAAGCCCGCAGACTTTGTCAGCCCGTTGGAGAAATAGCATTTAGCCAGCCCTGCTACTATGGAAACGGCGCCAATTCCGCTATACTGAGCGCCGTTTTTTCCCAGGGTGGTGTTATGTCGCATTCTGCTCAAGCCAAAGTACAGTACAGCCTTAATAAGCTGCACAAAAAACTCCGTCGCGGTGTCGGCCAGGCCATTGCTGACTTCAATATGATTGAAGCCGGCGATAAAGTCATGGTGTGTTTATCCGGTGGCAAAGACAGCTATACCTTGCTGGATATTCTGCTGAATCTGCAGCTGTCGGCTCCCATTGATTTTTCCATTGTGGCGGTCAATCTGGATCAAAAGCAGCCAGGCTTCCCAGCCGAAGTGTTGCCGGGGTATCTTAGCCAAATCGGTGTTGACTTTAAAATTGTCACCGAAGACACCTACGCTATTGTGAAAGAAAAAATTCCGGAAGGCAAAACCACCTGCTCATTGTGCTCACGACTGCGTCGCGGCATCTTGTACCGCACTGCCAAAGAGCTGGGAGCGACCAAAATTGCCCTCGGCCATCATCGCGATGACATGCTGGAAACGCTGTTTTTGAATATGTTTTACGGCGGAAAAATGAAATCCATGCCACCGAAGCTGCTCAGTGATAATGGAGAACACATGGTGATCCGGCCACTGGCCTATTGCCGGGAAAAAGACATTGTCCGTTATGCTGAAGCCAAAGCCTTTCCGATTATTCCCTGCAACCTGTGCGGTTCGCAAGATGGTCTGCAGCGCCAGGTGGTAAAAGACATGCTGCAAGACTGGGACAAACGTTTCCCTGGTCGCATCGAGACCATGTTTCAGGCGCTGCAAAACGTGGTGCCTTCACATTTGGCTGATAACGAGCTGTTTGATTTTAAGCAGCTGTCAAAAGCTGATGCCAGCTACGCCATCGATACGGCTTTTGATCCAGTCACCTTGCCTACTCTGCCTCTGATGGTTGACGAGGATGAAAGCACTGACGCAGCAAATAATGTACAGATCGTGCAGTTAAACTAGGCCCCCGCGGAGCTAGCGACAACTGCAGCCACAAAAAAAGCCAGCTTTTGCTGGCTTTTTCATGCTGAAACGCTGTTTAGCAAGACGGTGTAATCGCCACCACTTGCTGCACTTCCTGCATAATAGGGCAATTAAAACGAATCATGCCACTGATTTCAGCGATGTAATCTTCACCGCGCTCAGAATAACGCAACAGGCCTCGCGCTAAGTCTTCACCCCGTACGGGTTTATTCCGACTGCGTAACTCTGCCCGAATCTCACGCAGCTCTTCATAGCTGTGAAAGGTATTCAGGTTGTAAAAGTAACTGCGAATACTGGCAGCGGCGGTCTCAAAACGAGCTACCTCATGAAACTGATCTTCACCACGGTATAAAGGCACCAGGCCACACCCTTCCCGAAAGCACCACTGACCAAAGAAGTTGAGCCCTTCGACCGCAAAGCGGCTGGTACCCCAGGCCGACTCATTGGCTGCCTGCATCAGCACCAATGAAGCCGGTAGTATATCTACCCGCTTTAACAACTCGTTGAAACTGTCGTCATCTGTGTGGGCCACATCCATCCGAAACTCATCGTACAAGGCATATAAAAATGCATAGTCCTGTACAGTCAGTGGCTGATTTCTTTCAAAGTGGGCCTGCATCTCCAGCAGCTGCTTGCGCAAGGCCCGTAACCGGTTATTTTCACGGGCGACATGAGGGCCTAAAAAGGCAAAAAACGCCTGCTTTTTTTCATTGATATCAGCAATGGCATCAAAATCTGGCAAGGGCTTTTTTGCCGGTGCCGGTGTTGGGTAAGCCAGCCGCTTACGTACCTGTTCGGAGCGGACATAGCTCATCACATCCGTGCGCAGTGGATGCTCCAGCGGCTCAAGCCAAACCACCGGTTCTTCTTCAGGCTCGACAGTATCGATAAAAGGAAAATAAAGCGCATACAGCACCAAAGCTGTCACTGCCATCAGTAATGGGTACTTCAACAATCGCATCTATCACCTTTTTGCAGCTTCACAATCATCGCTGTTGCTTATCAGGACCAACTTGTCAGTCTGGCCCTTTTGCTTTACTTTAAAGCATCAACAGCACTCTTGTGGTTTATTTTACCCTGAATTCATCAAATGCACGAACTATTCTGTACACTTGATGCACAGTTTTCAGCCTTAAATTGCACTACATTGTTGATAAAAAACAAAAAAATATTATTGGTACAATTTGTGCTTAATAGCTATAAATCCATGCTTTTTAGCACTGTAACCAAAGGGAATCATCATGAAAAGATTGCTGTTTATCGCCTTTCTGTTGTTTTTTACACTGCCATTATCGGCACTTGCCGATGAAAAGCAGCTTGCACTTGAACTGGATGCATCAGCTCTGAACCAACTGATGGTAGAGGTTGGGGTTGGCCAGATCCAAATTGAAACTGCCGATACGGATCGGATTACACTCAAAGTGACTGTCCGCGGCGAAAAGCGCTGGTGGTTTTTCAGCCATAAGGTCGGCGATGTTGAGCTCAAACAACAGCTGGCGAATGGGCAATTGCAGCTCAGTATCCCCAAAGACAACACTAAGCAGCATTGGCAATTAACAGTGCCGGCCAGTTTGGCTGTAAAAGCAGAACTGGGTGTCGGCCAGTTTTATGCCAACCATATCCGCAGCAGTTACGAGGTAGATGTCGGTGTTGGCCAGATCAGCAGCAGCTTGAATGCCGAGCAGTTTCAGCGTATTGAGCTATCGGCTGGTGTCGGTAATGTCAACCTGCATAATGCTCCGAGCAGCTTTAAAACCGATCGCCATCTGGTGGGTGGCAGTCTGGAATGGAGCGGCCCTGGCAGCACCACCTTCAAGGCCAATGTCGGCGTGGGCGACATCAGCTTGACCCATCAGAACTAAAAAATTTTCTGCATTCCAGCCAAAAGCCTTGCTTTTGGCTTTCTTTTGCAGCGTTACTTCAGGTAGTATCTGGCTATCCAGACGTATAAAAACTGAAGCAAAAAGTCTATGAAGCTTATTCAGCGTTCCAGCAAACTCGAAGGTGTTTGCTACGATATCCGTGGCCCGGTGGCGCAGGAAGCCAAACGGATGGAAGAAGAGGGCCACCGTATTTTAAAGCTCAATATCGGCAACCCCGCTCCTTTTGGCTTTGAAGCCCCGGATGAAATCTTAAAGCACGTCATCCACAACCTGCCAACCGCTCAGGGCTACTCCGACTCTCAGGGGATCTATCCGGCCCGGGTGGCGGTGGCTCAGTACTATCAACAACGTGGTATTCGCGGTGCCGATGCCGATGATGTGTTTATTGGCAATGGCGTGTCAGAACTTATCCTGATGGCACTGCAGGGGTTACTGAATAACGACGATGAGGTCTTGATCCCCTCGCCCGATTACCCACTCTGGACTGCGGCGGTGAATTTAGCCGGTGGCAAAGCCCGGCATTATCGCTGCGATGAGCAACAGGATTGGGCGCCGGATCTGGATGACTTGCGCAGCAAAATCAGCAAAAAAACCAAAGCGCTGGTGCTGATTAACCCAAACAACCCCACCGGAGCGGTTTATTCAAACGAAGTGCTGCTGGCCTTGCTGGAAATTGCCCGTCAGCACCAGCTGGTGGTGCTTAGCGACGAAATCTACGACAAAATTCTGTACGATGGCACCGAACATACCAGTACCGCTTCTTTATGTGATGATTTGTTGCTACTGACCTTTGGCGGTTTATCAAAAAACTACCGCATCGCCGGCTTTCGGGTCGGCTGGCTTTTTATCTCTGGCGCCAAGCGGCAGGCGCAGCACTATGTTGATGGCCTGCGTATTCTGGCTTCAATGCGTCTATGCGCCAATGTGCCCTGCCAGCATGCGGTGCAAACCGCTTTGGGCGGCTACCAGAGTATTTTTGAGCTGACCGCCCCCGGCGGCCGTTTGTACGAACAGATGGATGCGGCCTGGCAGCAGGTCAATCAAATACCGGGGTTAAGCTGCACCCGTCCCAAAGGGGCCATGTACCTGTTCCCGAAGATTGATCGCAGCAAAATCAAAGTCAAAGACGATGAGTTGATGGTGCTGGATTTTCTAAGACAGCACAAAGTATTGCTGGTGCATGGCCGGGCTTTTAACTGGCCGGAGCCGGATCATTTCCGTATTGTGTTTTTGCCGCATAAAGAGCAGCTGGAGCAGGCGATTCATCGTTTGCAGCAGTTTTTAGCCAGCTACCAACAATAAGGTTTCTCATGAGTACTGAACCAGGCTTTCGCTACGCCTTTGAATGGTTTACCAACCAGTTATCGTCCATCGTGTTTTATGCCATTCCGGTTGGCGGCGCCGAACTGCCGATTGTGGTGGTCTGGCTGATGGCTGGCGCTTTGTTCAGTACTTTTTATCTGGGTTTTATCAATGTGCGCGGTTTTGGCCATGCCCTCAAAGTGGTGTCTGGCCGATACAAAGACCCACGCCAGCAAGGTGATATCACCCCGTTTCAGGCCCTATCCACCGCTTTATCGGGTACCGTTGGCACCGGCAATATTGCCGGTGTGGCCGTGGCCATTACGTTGGGAGGTCCAGGCGCCACCTTTTGGATGATCCTGGCTGGCTTGCTGGGGATGTCGCTGAAATTTGTCGAATGTACCCTTGCCGTTAAATACCGCCATCAGGCCGCCGATGGCAGCTACTCCGGCGGCCCCATGTACTACATTGAAGTGGCGCTTAGCAAATTTAAGCTGCCACGCCTTGGCAAAGCCCTGGCGATTTTCTTTGCCATGGCCTGTGTCTTTGGCTCGGCCGGTTTTGTCCATGTCAATCAGGGCTATGCCCAGGTCAAAGGCGTAACGGGCTTTGACAATGCCTGGCTGTTTGGTGCTATCTACGCCCTGCTGGTGGCGGTGGTGATCATTGGTGGTATCAAAAGCATTGCCAATGTTACCAGCCGGCTAGTACCCCTGATGTGCGCTATCTATCTGCTGGCGGCGCTGGTGATTATTGGCAGCCACCTGGATGCCGTGCCCGCGGCTCTGATGACCATCGTCTATGGCGCCTTTGCCCCTGAAGCCGCCTATGGTGGCTTTATTGGGGTGCTTATTCAGGGATTTCGCCGGGCTGCCTACTCCAACGAAGCAGGGATTGGCTCTTCACCGATTGCCCATGCAGCAGCACAAACCAGGCACCCGGTGTCACAAGGCTTTGTCGCCCTGCTCGAACCCTTTATCGATACAGTGGTGATTTGCACCATCACTGCTCTGGTGATCATTTTAACCGGTGCTTACCTCGGCAGTGATCTGGATGGCGTGCGCCTTACTTCCAGTGCTTTTGCCAGCGTATTTGACTGGTTTCCACTGGTGCTGATGGTCGCACTGCTGCTGTTTGGCTTTTCCACCGTCATCAGCTGGTCTTACTACGGCCTGAAGTCCTGGAGTTATATCTTTGGTGAAACCAACCGGGTACAAACGCTATTTAAAGTGCTGTTTTGCCTGGTGGTCTCCATTGGCGCCGTGCCCAATATCCTGGCAGTGTTTGATTTTATCGACTCGATGATTTTCCTGATGGCGGTACCGAACATTCTGGCCATTTACCTGCTGATGCCCGAGGTAAAGCGCGACTTAAAGGAGTACTTGCGACAACTGAAATAATTCAGGCTCACTTTAAGTGAGCCCGGATTTTGGCCGATGCATAGTCCATCAGCCAGACAATGGCCGCAATCACAATCACCAACATGCCGACATCATTCCAGCGGGCCAGGCCCTGATACTGCATCAGCATGGTGCCGATGCCGCCGCCCCCAACCAAACCAATCACCGTCGCCATCCTGACATTAATATCCCAACGATAAATGGTATAAGACAAATACGGCAGCACAATTTGTGGCACCACACCGTACCAAATGATTTGGATCGGATGAGCTCCAGTCGCCGTCATAGCTTCAACCGGCCCATCCTGAATGGCTTCAATTTGTTCCGAATACAACTTAGTCAAAGAAGCAACCGAGTGCAGAAACAGAGCCAACATGCCTGAAAATGGCCCTATGCCCACCCACACTGAAAAAATAATAGCCCACACCAGCGGCTCGATAGAGCGGGTGAGATTCATTAGAAAGCGCAGTACTGCATAAATAGCAAAGCTTAAAGCCGAGTGTTTCATTAAGTTACGGGCGGCAAAAAAAGCCAGCACAAAGGCGACAGGAATAGCCAGAGCAGTGGCAATAAAAGCCATATACACCGTTTCAACAGCCGCAAACAGCGCCTCTTCAAGAATCGCAAAATTTGGGTTTAATAAGGCTGTAAAAATGCGTTGGGCACCAGCCAGGCCAGAGTCTGAAAAAAATTCCCGCATCGAAACCTGGGATACCTGCAAACCGGCAATAAAGGTCAACAACAGAAATAGCAGACCAAGCCGAACTGAAGCCGCACGAAATAAAGAGCGTCCTTCTTCAAAAGCAATCAGACCATAGCAAGCCTTGCCGACAGAGGCTTTGGTATAGCTCAACACGCTGGCTATCAGACCACCCAATAAGAGTGAATACAGTGGCTCAGACCAGGAAAAGTCGATATGGCGCAAGTCAAGCCACCAACTTTGATAACCTAGTTTGTAAAGCACCAGGAAGCTGTAGCTCCATAACAGCACATCAATGCACCAGGCTTTAATGCTGGCCTGGTAACGTTTGACCGGCATGGTCTGGGCCAATTGTTGTTCAGTGCTCATTGTATTATCCATCAGTTGATACTCACTTCGACGGCTTCTTCGCCATAAATGGTTTTAAACCATTGCTCATCGATATCTTCCGGCGCGCCCTGATACACTATCTTGCCATCTTTGAGCGCCAGCACCCGGCTGGCATAGGTGCGAACCAGGGATAAAAAATGCAGATTGCAAATCACCGTGACACCAAGCTCTCGATTGATTTTTTGCAGGTACTTCATTACCGAGTGGGAGGTAGACGGATCCAGACTAGCCACCGGCTCATCGGCCAACAGAATTTTCGGATTCTGCATCAATGCTCTGGCGATAGCGACGCGCTGCTGCTGCCCACCCGATAAATTGTCTGCCCGCACATAGGCTTTATGCTCCAACCCGACAATACGTAAATAAGCCAGGGCTTGCTGCTGTTGCTTTTTGCTGTACAGCCCCAATAAGGACTTCCAAATGGGGGTGGAAGCCAGGGCTCCGGCCAACACATTGGTCAGTACGCTTTTACGAGGGATTAAATTAAACTGCTGAAAGATCATGCCTATGCGACTTCGCTGCTGACGTAAAGCCCGGCCATGCAACTGATCCAGGCGTTGTTGTTCGAAGTGAATGGCACCACTACTGATCGGATGCAGTTGATTAATGCAGCGCAGCAAGGTGGATTTTCCAGAGCCGGATAAGCCAATCACCACCAGAAACTCCCCTTCTTCGACACTGAAATTAATCTGACTCAGGGCCTGCGTGCCATTCGGATAGGTTTTGCAAAGATTTTCGCCACGAAGTAATGTCATGCCTGGCTCCTAAAGCAGTAGTCGGTTGGTATCAAGCTCAATGGCTCGGATCATCTCTCTGAGCGGATCGTAATCGGCATCCGAGGCATCCACTAAGCCCTCGACACTGTAGATATTGCGAAAGATGTCCTGCCCCTCGTCGCTGGCCAGAAACTTCTTAACTGCCGAAATAAAACGATCGCGGATCTCATCCGGTAAGTCTTTGCGAAAGACAAAGGGATCATTGGGGATTTTTTCAGTGACCGCTAAAATCCGTACCTGCTGCTCGACATCGGGAAATTGTGTCAGTACCCGCTGGCGTGCATCACGGATACTGCCATCAGCAGCCGGTGCCGAGTAATAGGCTGAGCCAGCATCTACCTGGCCCTGGTACACCATGGTAATTACGTTGTCGTGCTTCATGGCAAAAGTTTCATTGCCCAAACGGATGCCGGCATCACGCAGCATTTTTAATGGGAAGAAGTAGCCGGAGGTGGAAGCCGGGTCGGTGAAAGCAAAGCGTCTGCCCTCCAAATCGGCCAGCGTCTCAATGCCACTGTCGGCCCGCACCACAATTTGCCCCTGATAATAATCAACCCCATGGCGGATCATTTTCAAATGCGCTCTGGCACCATAGCGCTCATTAGCCATCAGGTAACCAAAGGAATTCATGGCACCGATATCAGCCCGGCCAGATCCAAATGCTTCCACCACAGCAATGTAGCTGGTTGGAATGCCTGTGACATAATAATCACCGGTTTCTTGCTCCAGAAAGCGGATAAACTCCCGTGAATTGCTGGCAATCGTATCCGCATCGACCGATGGGGTGAAATACAACCGAACCGGGTTATCCCGGCTGCCCAGCTCTCCCTTCGGCTGGCAGCCTGCCAGCAGCAGCATGGTACTTAACCAGAACAATGAAGATACCATCCTGACTTTGAGCCCAGATCTCATTCAATTCATCCCTTATTTATCCGTTTCGGGCACTGTTGTAACAAGCGAATATGACCTGAAGATGACAATACCGTCATCCTTTTGTCTTAATTGGCGTGAAAAATGGCCATAGCTTGCTCGATCCAAAGTAGGCTTTGACGTAAGATAATCGCCTCAACATAAGGAAGATGGCATGAGTACATCCTGGCTGGAGCGGCGCTCCGACCGCTCGCTGAACCGGCAAGACGATCAACGAACCCCCTGGCAGCGCGATCGCGCCCGTATTCTGCACTCAGCAGCTTTTCGCCGCTTGCAGGCCAAAACCCAGATCATGGGGGTGGGCCAGAATGACTTTTACCGTACCCGTTTAACCCATTCGCTGGAAGCGGCCCAGATTGGCACCGGCTTGGTGAATCAGCTGAAACGCCGCTATCAGCAACAGCCTGAACTGGCCAATCAGCTGCCGGAAGAAAGCCTGATGGAAGCTTTGTGCCTGGCTCACGATATCGGCCACCCGCCGTTTGGCCATGGCGGCGAAACAGCGCTGAACTACAAAATGCTGCATGCCGGGGGGTTTGAAGGCAATGGCCAGACCTTTCGTATTGTCAGCAAACTTGAGCCCTACACCGAACACCATGGCATGGATCTAACCCGACGTACTCTGTTGGGTTTACTGAAATACCCGGTACTGCCGCCTGAGCAGCTGGGGGATAACAGCGAACCGTCACCGCTGAGCCTGACCCCATGGAAAGCGGTGAAATCGGTATTCCATGAAGATGCCGATGTGCTGGATTGGGTGCTGGCTCCGCTGAGTGCCACCGATCGCGCTTTGTTTCAGCAGCTGGAACGGCTTGGGCAAAGCCCCTGGCAAAAGTCGTGCTATAAATCGCTGGATGCCTCCATTATGGAGCTGGCCGATGACATTGCCTACGGTGTGCATGATTTGGAAGATGCCATCGTCACCGGCTATGCCACTGAAGAGCAATGGCGCGCTCAGATCCCGGCCGCGGTTGCTGCCTTACCACAAGCCATGCAGCAACTGATGCAACCGGTCACGGATGCGCTGTTTCGGCCTGAGCATCATCTGCGTAAAAATGCCATCGGCGCTTTGGTCAATGCCTTTATTACCTCGGCAGAGTTGTATGAATGCCTTCCGGATGCGAGCGAACCCCTGATCCGTTTTAATGCCAGGCTGCCAGCACCACAGCAACAACTGCTGGAACTGCTGAAAGGTTTCGTGTTTCGCAATGTCATCAGCCAACCCGATATTCAACAAGCCCGCTTTCGTTGCCAGAACATGCTGCTAAAGATGTTTGACGCCTTTGCCTCGGATCCGAGCCGTTTGCTGCCACAAAATACCCAGCAACGCTGGCAACAGGCACAAAAGGATGGCCTTGGTTTGCGGGTGATCTGCGATTATTTGTCGGGTATGACCGATGAATACGCCGAAACCATGTACCAGAAGTTGTTTGGCGCTTTATGAGGTTACGTGTTTTAGCCGGGCCCACTGCTCTGGCCCATATTCAGCAGCATGGCTTGAATGCCAACGACATCACAACCTTGGTTGGTGCCAGTGGCGGCCCCAAATGGTTTAGTTTATTTGGGCTGGATCAGTATCTGACCGGTGAGTTTTTCAAAGGCCGCCAGCAACCACTGCAGCTGCTGGGCAGTTCGGCCGGTGCCTGGCGCTTTGCTTGTTATGCTCAACAAGACCCGGTGGCAGCCAGCCAACGCTTTTGCGATGCCTACTCTACCTTGTGTTACCCGGCCAAAGCCAGCAGCAAGGAAATTACCGATATTTCGATGACGGTGATTGATCGGGTGTTTCCGGATGCCGGCAGCATCCAACAGGTGATCAGCAATCCCATCTTTAAATTGAACTTTACCGTTGCCAGGGCCCGGGCTCTGACCCGCTCGCGCCATAAAATCGGTCAGCTTGCAGGTTTAAGTCTGACAGCCGCTGCGAACCTGGCCAACCGTCGCCATCTGCGGTTTTTCTTTGAGCGCTGTGTGTTTCATGCACCCGACAGTCAGCTGGTTCACACTCCCTTAGCCGATCTGCCAAGTCGCTGCATTGAACTGACCGAAGCTAACCTGCGTCCAGCCTTGCAAGCCAGTGGTTCGATCCCACTGGTCCTGGATGCGGTGCAGGACATTCCCGGTGCTGGTAAAGGGGTGTTTTACGATGGCGGTGTCACCGATTATCACTTTGACTGGCCATTTAGTCAGCAAGGCCTGGTGTTGTACCCGCATTTCTATCCGTACATTGCCCCTGGCTGGTTCGATAAATCACTGCCATGGCGGCGCAAATTTTCCAGGCATTACCACAATGTAGTGCTGCTGTGCCCGTCGCAAAGTTGGATCCATTCACTGCCACAACACAAGATCCCGGATAGGAGAGACTTCAAACAACCGGATGCAATTCGCATTCGCCACTGGCAGGAGGTCATTGGCCGCTCTGTCGAGCTGGCTGATGATTTTAAAGCTGGTCATTATCAGTTGGAGCCACTGTACTGATGCTTTCACCGCTGTTGCAGCGGAACTTGCACGGTGGCTCCAAGCCGTTGTATTGATGAGATTGCTGAGCGGTTAAGGGCTATCCGGACTCAGCTCGGTTATGCTAAAGCGGCTTGGTACCACATCCAGCAACACAAAAGCCGCGCTGCTGTTGTCTTTCATGCCATCGAGGTACTGCCAATAGCCCTGGGTTTTGTCATCCTGGCGAAAGCGTAAGGTAAAACCCAACCCTTCGCCCTGATGAAAGTAGCTGACTACTTCACTGGCCGCTTTGTTATCCACCAGATCAAAGCCTATCAAGTCTTTCAACCGGCTGTTGCGGCTAAACACGCCCGATACCACTACGGGCTCAGCAATGTTCAGATACTCCTGACCAATGGTGGCCGATTTTGCCGGATGGGGTGTAAAACGATGCTCAGTCACATGGTACCGATCACCGCCCTGAATAAAGCTGATACGGACATTTTCAATGTGAAAGCCATGTGGATTGGCGATTTTACGGGCATCGCGCACATCCAGAATGGTCACGCCACCATAGCCCAGCGCTTCGATTTCCTGACGCTGTGGGTAAAATACCAGCGCGGCGTCTTCATCAATGCCATAACCTACCGGGAATTGCTGGCGATTCAGTTGCAGCGCCACCAACAAGCGACCGAAGCGTGATTTACGGTCAAAGTGTTGATCAATAATGCCGAACTGAAAGAAACCAAGACCTGGTCGTACAATTAACGGACCGGCCTCCTGATCCTGCATGCCATCGTAACGATCACTGGGAGCGGACGTCAGCGCATGCCAGGAGTCGCCACCGGCAATCATCAGCTCGCTCATCATGGCCGCGCCAGCGCTGGTACCGGCGACCACCCCGCCCCGCTGATACAAAGCACGGACTGCGGTTAACACCGGGGTCGGCTTATTATCGGGCAACAGGGTTTTGGTGATGTTGGTCTGATCGCCGCCCAAAAACCAAACCGCGGTGTATTGATCCAATGTCTGAGCCAATTGCTCATCATGGCCGCCCATGGCCCAGGTGCTTTCATCCACGTCCGGGGTGCTGCGGTCGTCTTTGACGGCAATCGGCAACAAGGTAACCTGATCTTTGGTCAGACCATAGTGCACCATGTCGTCGCGAAACTGCTCAAAGTAACGCACCGGCTGACCACTGGCAGCTGGGATCACAGCGATGCGCGCCTGGATAGGCCCACCGGCCAGCTCAATAAAGCGTTGGTACACTGCTGCGTTGGAGGTACTAAGCGAACCACCGACCATCACCAGAGCCCCTTTCTCATTGCTGCGGGGTTCGGGATCTTTTTTAGAACAACCAGCCACTGCCAGACAAGCAGCCAGTATCAGGATTGAATACTTCACGTTTTTTGCTCCATTGTTATCTTTATCATGAACTACCCTATTGCTTTTATTGGTAGGTAGCAGGCGATTAGCCAGCGAAAATCTTAGCAAAAAAACCGTGCTACTTGCAGCAAAATCAGCGCTCTGTTTGTTGACGGATCTGATCAATGCCTTCGCACAGTGCTCTGGCGCCCAGCAAACTGCGCCGGCTAAAGCGGTACATGAAATCGGCATCGACTGCCAGAAACTGCTGTTTACGCACCGCATCAAGGCTGGAAAACTGCTGCCATTGTTCACGGCGAATGGGTTGAGCTCCTTTGCTGGGTTGAATAATTAGCTCCGGATTGGCCAATAGCAATTGTTCAGGTCCAAGCTGCGGATAATCATTGCGGTTATTAGCAAATGGATTCTCTGCGCCACAAAGCTCCAGCATCAACTGAGGCCAGGCCTGATTGGCGATGGTTGAAAGTGGCTGCTGCGACATGGCAAAAAATACCCGGACCGGCGCTTTGTGCTGATACTGCTTACGAAGTGCTGCCAGCTCTTGCTCGTAAGCCTGTGCCCGCTGTTCGGCTTGCTCTGCATGGCCGGTTAAAGCCCCCAGCATGCGCAGCTCTGTCGCAATATCCTCTAATTGCAACGGATCCGAGTACGCCACCTGAATGCCCAACTGCTCTAAACGCTGCAGATCCGGCTGCGGGTTGCCGGTACGCCAGGCTACTACCAGATCGGGTTGTAACGCCAGAACGGCTTCCAGTTGAATATGGGCATAATTGGCGACACTGGGCAGTGCACGGGCGCCTTCGGGGTAATCACTGAAATCACTCACCGCCACCAGTTGCTCACCAGCCCCGATATCAAACAACAACTCGGTAATGTGGGGTGCCAGTGCAATGACTCGTTCCGGTTTGGCCTGTGCCGTTGTTGCCAGCAGTACGAACAACAAAGTGAAAACAAAGCGTATCACCAATCAATCCCCTGCTGTGCCCGAATGCCGGCTTCAAAGGCATGTTTGACCACCTGAATGTCACTGACGGTATCGGCCATCTCCAGCAAACGGCGATGGCAATTGCGGCCAGTCACCACCACATGCTGCCCTGCGGGCCGCTGACGGATGCACGCAAGCACCTCGTCCAGATCTAAATAATGATAACTGAGCATGTAGGTCAACTCATCGAGCAATACCAGATCAATGCGCTCATCGGCCAAAAAAACCTTCGCCTGTTGCCAGACGCTTTGTGCTGCCGCCATATCGGCAGCTTTATCCTGGGTATCCCAGGTGAAACCGGTCGCCATCACCACAAAAGGCACCCCATGCTGCTGCAGTAAGTTGCGCTCACCACAGGCCCAATCCCCTTTGATAAACTGTACCACAGCAGCCTGATAGCCATGCCCGACGGCACGGGTCACCGTACCAAAGCCAGCAGTAGATTTTCCTTTACCATTGCCGGTCAGTATCAGCAACAAGCCTTTATCCTGATCAGCTTTGGCCACCGCCTGATCGACCTGCTGTTTTAATTGCTGTTGGCGCTGTTGATGGCGCTTTGCTTTGTAATCGTCTGTCATGATTTACCCTGGTTGTTGGCGTTTAAGCAACAATAAGAAAAACACACTGCCCAGCATGGAGGTGATCACACCCAGCGGAATTTCCTGTTGCATCAGCAAACTACGGGCGAAGTTATCCACCCAGATTAAAAAGATGCCACCAACCAACGCCGAACCCAGCAACAAAGGCAGCATGGTCACGCCAAACCATTGCCGCACCAGGTGTGGGATCATCAGGCCGACAAAAGCAATGCCGCCACACTGCGCGACAATAAACGCCGTCACTGCCGAGGTGCAGAGCAAAAACAGCAACCGGATGCGGTCCACTGACACGCCTAAAGTGCGGGCGCTTTCATCATGCAGCAGCATGGCATCCAACTGACGACGGAATGCCAATGCCAGCAGCAGCAAAGCCAGCACTGCCGGAGCCACGATGGCAACCCCTTGCCAATCGCTGCGACTTAAGCTGCCCATCAACCAGAAAATGACCCGGTTGGCGGCAAAAGGCTCGGCAAAATACAAAATAAAACTGCTGATGGCGCTCAGCATAAAAGACACGGCCACCCCGGCCAGCAACATCACCTGCAACTGCTGCCAGCCATGCCGGATACACACCAGCACCACCAGCGTAACCGCCAGGCTGGCACCGGCAAAGGCCGACAAGGCAAGCGGCAACTGCTGCTCGGGAAAAACAATCATGGCCAAACTGGCCCCCAGGCCGGCACCGGCGGTCAGCCCGAATAAGTAAGGATCAGCCAGCGGATTGCGGCTCAGGTTTTGCAGCAAGGCACCACAAACTGCCAGGCCCGCTCCGGCAAAAAAGGCCATGGCGATGCGTGGTAAGCGGATTTGCCAGACAATCGCATCAAACGTAGGATTAGCAGCAGGCCCGGTCAGCAGCTGCCACAGTTGACTATAAGAAATAGCGGCACTCCCCAGCCGAATACTCATAACGAGCGTCACCAACAAGAGCAGCAAGGCCAGCAACCAGCGCCAGGGACCATGCTTACTCATGCCGGGCTTCCCGTTGCTGTTGGTAGAAATGAATGACCGGCCGCGCTAATTTTGCATGGGGTACCATCAAACAAGGCTGTTGAAAAACCTGAGCCAGGCGCTCTGCAGTCAGTACCTGTTCAGCCGGGCCAAAGGCCTGCACCCGGCCCTGATCCAGCAGCAAAATATCATCGCAATAGCTGGCCGCCAGGTTGAGATCGTGCAAGCAACAGACAATGGTCAGATTAAGCTGGCGGATCAGTTGCAAAATCTGGTGCTGATAATGCACATCCAAATGATTGGTGGGTTCATCCAACAGCAGCACCTTGGCGTTTTGCACCAAAGCCCGGGCAATAAAAGCCCGCTGCAGCTCCCCGCCCGACAGCTCAGCCAGTGGTTTGCTGCGCAGCTCCAGCAGACCGGTTTTCTCCAATGCCAGTTGCAACTGCTGCTGATCTTCACTGGTGGTTGGGTCAAACCAGCGTTTGTGCGGTACCAGCCCAAGCAACACCATCTGCTCGGTGGTTAAGCTAAACACCGGCACCGGGCTTTGCATCACCACGGCCATCTGACGTGCCAGCTCGGCGCGCCGATAACTGCTGATGCTTTTGTTGTGAAACAGCACCTGACCCTGACTGGCCGCAAGCTCACCGTACAGTAAGCGCAATAACGAGCTTTTGCCTGCCCCATTAGGGCCGACCACCCCCAGTACCCTACCGGCAGTGACACGGCAAGTCACCTGGTCGAGCACAGTACGCTGCCCCAGCTGCAAGGATACATTGTGCAATTGCAATACTGCCGCCACATCGGGTTCCATCATTGTGTTAAGTTGAAGGATTGTAACAGAAATAAGCCTCTACTGGGCCTGGTTTTCTGGTACAAAAAAACCAGCCGCAGCTGGTTTTTGGTGTAGAACAAAGACTGCAGTTAATTCAATACCGACAACAGGGTTTCATCCAACCCTTCGGTACTGAGAATCTGCACAATCGCCTGGCAATGATCGATGGTAAAATCATTGTCTTCGATTTGCTCATTCAACATGGCACGGCGGCGCAGCACGATACCGGCCAACATGGCTGAGTCAAAATCATTGGATGCATCAATACGGGTCTGGAGTTTATCCAGCCAGGGGTAAAGCTGTGCTTCAGCCTGGTAAGCCGATTGCCGCACGGCCGGGTGAAAGTCCTGGCAAGCATTTAAATTCAACAAATAAAAATTAAGATACCCAGCCACTGTGAGCAACCGGTAATCCTTTGTCGAAGCCTGAAGCTGCCAGCTGCTTGCCGCCATGGTGCCAAACAGGATTGCTATCAACCATTTTTTCATCGTACGTCATCCCTTGCTTAGTGCTGTAGATTCAATCTAAACAGAAATCCGCACTTTTTCAATGTTGCTGACTAAATAAGCGCGATTTTTTAAGTCAGAATGCTTCGTCATTACAACCGGTCAAACACCGAACCCATATCCGGGCTAAATACCTTGTGGTAGAGCTTAATGGCATAGCTATCGGTCATGCCGGAAACGTAATCACAAATTACCCGCTCTTTGTTCTCAGACTGCTGATAGCGCTTGAGCACCGCCGGGGGCAATAAACGCTCCGGATTATCCCGCAGCACCGCAAAGAGCTTTAGCACCAGTTGCTGCCCTTTGTACTCCAGGGTCTGCACTTCTGGCCGTCGGATCACATGCTTGTACACAAAGTCTTTTAGAATTTGCAGGGTGCTTTGCGCTTCTGCAGATAATTGCACCTGCAAGTCTAGCAACGGGGTTTCAAACCGCTGCTGCGTGACAATGGAGATTTGCGGCAGGAAATAGCGAATGAGCTTGCTGATGGCATGTTTGCGTTCGGTACTGGACTCAGAAAACAAGGTTCGGTTGTAAAAATCAAGTTCACGGGAAATCACATCATCGCCACTGAGCTGGCTCACTACATCGTCTTGCCAGGCCCGCTCTGTCACCAACCGTAGTGCCAGCACATCTTCTAAGTCATGCACCCCATACGAGATATCATCAGCCAGTTCCATAATGGCGGTGTCAAAGCCTTTAAAGGCGGCCTTGCGTTTATCGCCTTGCTGCCGGGTGCTGCGGAACAAGCGAATATCATCGGCCGGCAAGCCCTCCAGGATCCAGGCCAGCACTGTTTCATCCTCGTCATGAATGCACTTAGGTGGTTTGTAACTATCGATATTGCTGGTCGTTTCCGCCAGCTCAACCGGATAACTGGCTACTTCCCGGTGCAACACCGGATATTTCAGTACCCCCAGCATGGTACGCCGGGTTAGATCCAGCCCATGCCGGGGCGAGTACTCACCCAAATGTGCCATAATACGCAAGGTCTGGCCATTACCTTCAAAGCCACCTTGCGACTGCATGTAGTAATTCAGTGCCACTTCGCCGCCGTGGCCAAAAGGTGGATGGCCAATATCGTGCGCCAGACAAATTGCTTCAATCTGGCTCATGCTGGGCAGCCAGTGCAGATAGTCGCTGTTGTCGGCATGGCGTTCTCGCAACTGTTCACAAATGCCGGAGCCGATTTGCGCCACTTCCAGCGAATGCGTTAAGCGGGTACGGTAGAAGTCGTGCTCACCAATCCCAAGTACCTGAGTTTTTGCCTGCAGGCGGCGAAAAGCCTCACAATGAATAATACGGGCCCTGTCACGCTGCGCTGCGCTGTCACTGGCACCGGACTGAAACTGACTGAGCTCATTGCCGTCGGGCTGACTTCGTCTGGCCGTCCACATAGTATCTCCATCCTGTTTTTTTAAGCCATTTCCAGCCTGACACAGCCGCCCCCCTTTGGCAACAGCGGTCCTTTTCATCAAAGCCACCAGCCGCTGTTTTTTTGCGGCCAGTAGCTGCTTGAAGCGTAGGCTTTACCTGGCCAGTTTGTTAACCTAACAAAAACAATGACAACATCCACTGGAGTCCATTCCCTCATGAAGTATGCCGTGCCGTTTATAACCGTTGCATTACTCACCGCATGCGGTGGCCAACCCAGCCCTACCGAGCAAGCCAAACAAACACACAACTTGATTTACCCGGAGACCGTTCGTGGCTCGGTGGTAGATACTTACTTTGGCCGGCAAATTGCTGACCCGTACCGCTGGCTGGAAGATGATCGCAGCAGCGAAACCGAAGCCTGGGTCAAAGCACAAAATGAACTGACCTTCTCGTATCTGGAGCAAATCCCCTATCGCAGCACTATCCGGCAACGCCTGCAGGACTCCTGGAATTTCGAGCGGCTGGGTGCTCCTTTTCAAGAAGGTGAGTACACCTACTTTTACCGCAACGATGGCTTGCAAAACCAGTTTGTGCTGTACCGGCAAAAAGATGGCGGCGAACCGGAGGTGTTTCTCGACCCCAACACCTTCAGTGCCGACGGCACCACCTCGATGGCGACCATCCGATTCTCACGCGATGGTAGCTTAGCAGCCTACGCTATCTCCGAAGGTGGCAGCGACTGGCGCAAAATCATTGTGATCGATACTAACACTGGCGAGCAAATCGGTGATGTACTGGTCGATATCAAGTTTAGTGGCATCAGTTGGTTCGGCAATGAAGGCTTCTACTACTCCAGTTACGACAAGCCGGATGGCAGTGAGTTGTCGGCCATGACCGATCAGCACAAGCTGTATTACCACAAGCTCGGCACACCGCAATCGGAAGACCAGGTGATTTTCGGTGCAGCTGAGGGTGAACAACACCGCTACGTTGGAGCCACCGTCACTGAAGACGACCGTTACCTGCTGGTCTCGGCCGCGGTATCTACCTCAGGCAATAAACTGTTTATCAAAGATCTGACCAAACCGGACGCTGGTTTCACCACCATCGTGGATACCACCGCAAACGATGTGAACTTCCTGACCTCCAAAGGTGATCAACTGTTTCTGCTCACCAACCGCGATGCCCCCAATCGTCGGGTAGTGGTGGCCAATGCCGCCCAGCCACAGCCGGAGCACTGGCAGGAGCTGATCCCACAAACCGAGCATGTACTGCGTGCCAGTACCGGGGCTGGCTTTATCTTTGCCAATTACATTGTCGATGCGGTTGCCAAAGTAAAGCAGTTTGATTACCAGGGTAAGCTGGTGCGTCAAATCGATTTACCAGGGGTTGGCAGTGCCGGTGGTTTTGGCGGCAAAACCGATGCCGACACCTTGTATTTTAGTTTCACCAACTACATCAGCCCGGGCAGCATTTTTCAGCTGGATCCGCACAGCGGTGAGAGCGAGTTGTACAATCGTCCTGAAACCGGTTTTGATCCGGCCAACTACACCTCAGAGCAAGTGTTCTACACCTCGAAAGATGGTACCCGCATTCCGATGATCATCAGCTACCGCAGCGATCTTAAGCGTGATGGCAGCAATCCAACCATTCTGTACGGCTACGGTGGTTTTAATGTCAGCCTGACGCCATCGTTCAGCGTTTCCAATGCGGTCTGGATGGATATGGGCGGCATTTATGCTGTGGCCAATATCCGTGGTGGCGGTGAGTACGGCAAAGCCTGGCACGATGCCGGCCGCCAGATGAACCGGCAAAATGTGTTCGACGACTTTATTGCTGCCGCCGAGTACCTGATTGACAGCAACTACACCAGTGCCGAAAAGCTGGCCATTCGTGGCGGCTCCAACGGTGGCTTGCTGGTGGCGGCTGCCTCTACCCAGCGCCCTGAGCTGTTCCAGGTTGCCATTCCGGCGGTAGGGGTGTTGGATATGCTGCGCTATCACACCTTCACCGCCGGCGCGGGCTGGGCTTACGATTACGGTACCGCTGATCAGAGCGAAGCCATGTTTGAGTACCTGCTTGGTTACTCGCCGGTACACAATGTGCGTGAAGGGGTGAATCACCCGGCCACCATGGTCACCACAGCCGATCACGATGATCGGGTGGTACCGGCTCACTCCTTTAAGTACGTAGCCGAACTGCAAGCCAAAGATGGTGGCAAGCATCCTCAACTGATTCGGGTGGATGTCAATGCCGGCCATGGTGCCGGCATGCCGGTATCGATGATCATCGATCAGGCAGCCGATGTGTTTTCTTTTATTCTGTACAACATGGGTTACGATGAGCTGCCAAGGCAGTAACAACCACCCCCTCCACTCAACAACGGCGCCAAATGGCGCCGTTTTTTATGTCAGCAACAATTGCCCCTGCAAATAAGTCCGTGCCTGACCGGATAACAGTACCCGCGGCCCTTGCAGCGAGCAACGCACCTCACCCCCTCGCTTAGAGAGCTGCCTTGCTATTAATTGCTGCTTTTGCAATCGCTCAGCCCAGTAAGGGGCCAGTTGACAGTGGGCCGAGCCGGTGACCGGATCTTCGTTCACGCCAAGCTTCGGCACAAAAAAGCGGCTGACAAAATCCACACCATCACTACCTGGTGCCGTTACGATCACACCACGCTTCTGCAAACGGGCCAGCAGCGCATAATCCGGTGTCAATGCCATCAGAGCAGCCGCATCCGGGTACAGCACCAGATAATCCTCTGCGGCCAGCACCGCTTCAGGCGCTTTGCCCAAGGCTTCGGCCAGGTTCGGCGGCAGGTCGCACGGCTGTGGCATGCTGGCGGGAAAATCCATCTGCAACCAGTCGCCATCCTTTTGCACCCGAAGCTCACCACTGCGGGTATGAAAAACAATCTGTGCACCGGGGTAACCAAGGTGACTAAATAACACATGCGCACTGGCCAAGGTGGCATGGCCGCACAAGTCGACTTCTGCGGTCGGAGTAAACCAGCGCAGCTGATAGCCATGCGGCCCTGCGACGAAGAAGGCGGTTTCCGATAAATTATTTTGGGCCGCTATCTGTTGCAGCAACGCATCGTCCAGCCAGTGCTTGAGCGGACAGACTGCCGCCGGATTGCCCGTAAAAAGTCCGGTGGCAAACGCATCGACGATAAATTGAGGTTGCATCTGATGTCCTGATTGGTTTTACCTGAAGCTACCATACGAAGCCTGACGCAACAGCGCAAGCCCGGAACGCCAGCCTGCCGGCAATGGCAGTTTAACGGCGGTTGCAGTGGATCTCCAACTGGCTTTACGGCATGCTAGCGGCCGTGAACAATCAGGATAACGGAACACCTGCATGCTGTACTTATGGGCCATCACTTTACTTTGGGCTTTTTCTTTTTCGCTGATTGGTGTCTACCTGGCTGGTCAGGTGGACACTTATTTTGCGGTGCTAAGCCGGGTGGTGCTGGCCACGGTGGTGTTTTTGCCCTGGTTGCTGCGGCATCAAGTCGCCCCCAAGATAGCCGCTCAACTGATGGGCATAGGTGCCATTCAGCTCGGGCTGATGTATTTGTTCTACTATCAGTCGTTCTTGCTGCTGTCGGTACCGGAAGTGCTGATTTTTACCATTTTCACTCCGGTGTATATCACCCTGTTGCATGATCTGCTGGAGGGCCGCTTTCATCGTCGCTATTTGCTCAGTGCCTTGCTGGCCATAGCCGGTGCCGCCGTGATGCGCTGGAACAACCTGAATGACGATTTCTGGCTGGGCTTTCTGGTGGTGCAAGGAGCAAATCTTTGCTTTGCCAGTGGCCAGGTGCTGTACAAATACCGGCTGGCGCACTGGCCGGCGGCAACACAGCCAGCGCAACATACCATTTTTGGTTGGTTTTATGTTGGCGCCCTGCTGATTGTACTGCCCGCCTGGCTACTGCTGGGACAACCTCAGTACCCCACTACGGAGCTGCAATGGGGGATCCTGCTCTGGTTAGGCATCGTCGCTTCAGGCCTTGGCTATTTCTTATGGAACCTGGGGGCAACCAAAGTCAACAGTGGCCAGCTGGCCACCATGAACAATGCGCTGATCCCGGCAGGCTTGTTGGTGAATCTGCTACTGTGGAACCGCGATACCGATGTACTACGGCTATCAATAGGTGCCGGTATACTGCTGCTTGCGCTTTGGCTGGTGAGTTCGAACAAAAAACCGTATCAGCGGTGAGAATTCAAGAAAGTGCCGCTTCATATTGCTGCACTACCAAAACCAACAAACCGGCAATTGCCGGCTTATTAACACATCTTTGCCTTTGGGCTTGCCCCAAAGGCGGGTGATTGCTGCCAGAGGTAGATGCAGGATCAGCTGTCATCCGGGAGGGCAGCAGCAACCACCCTTACTCATCAGAACACTGCGCGCACGCTAAGCGCATACCGGCGATCGGTGGTAAAACTCAGTGCATCGGTTCTTACCCCTTCCTGGTTCATTTGATACTGGGTGCGGATCTCGCTGCGCAGCAGGTTGCTGCCTTCGATACCGACTTTCCAGTTGTCATTGATGCTGTAGTACAAGCTGGCATCCATCATGCCGGTCGACTTGGCATAAGCCGGCACATACTCTTCCGACTCACGCAGTGTCAGCAGGTACTCCGAGCGCCAGGTGTAAGCCAGACGAAAGGATACTTTTTCAAACTCATACATACCCACAATGTTCAGGTTCTTATCGGAGTATCCCTGCAATGGCAGTCCACTGAACACCCGGAAAGTATTGCGGTTATCGGCAATGCGGTTACCAGCTTCGTCAAAGCCCAGGGTACCGTCCGAGATTTCGTTCGGATCTTCCAGCCCACTCTGATCAATGTAGGTAAAGTTGAGCTGCAAGCCCAGACCACTCCAAGCCCCAGGCAACATGTCGTAAAACTGCGAATACGACAGTTCAACCCCGCGAATGGTACCAGATCCGGTATTGGCTGGACCGTAAGCCGATACATTGTAGCTTTCACCTTCAAACTCCAAAGGGAGCTCGAATGAGCGGCTACGAATGATGTTATCCAGCCGTTTATGGAACAGGGCTACCGCCATAAAACCAGCCGGTGCAAAGTACCATTCGGTTGATAAATCCAGATTGATGGAGCTCTCTGGTTTCAGATAGGGGTTACCGGCAAGCGCAGTAACCGAAATGTTATCCAGCCCCACTACCGGGTTGTTTTCTTCATCGTAATCCATGCCTGGCGTTTGCAAACGACGGTCGTAATCCAAATCCAGCAAGCTGATGTTGCGGGTATCCATCAGGCTAGGGTAATACAGACCTTTGGACGCACCAAAGCGCACCACTACATCGTCGGTCACCCCAACGTTAAAGTTCAGGCTGGGTAAAATGGTGGTGTAATCAGTGCCTTTGACGGTACTTAACTGCGACTGGCCACCAGCCAGATTAAAGTAGCGCTGGTATTGCGGTTGCTGCATCACGTTGTACAGCGAGGTGCCGGCCTCACCGCGCCGTGCCTCAATCGGCTGCACAAAGGCACCGGTGGACTGCAGCTTGTAGTTCACATAACGCAGGCCTAAATTGCCTTTTACCGGCATTGGCAAATCAATGAAGTCGAAATCACCGCGCACATATAATTCGGTACGTTTTTCATTGGACGAGCTGATATTGTGCGCAGCAAATGGTCCCTCTACCCGGTTTGGTTTGTCTTCGTAGGGCACATAGGTGCCGGTACAAACACCATTGTTGGCTGCACTTAAGGTGGCATTGTGCCAGCCATCCTGACAGCCCTGACGCAGCGAATCGGCATAATTACGTACTAAATCCATGCGTGGAAACAAGAAGTTATTTACATCCCCCAACAATACCTTGCCATGATAGAAGTTGCCGAAATCGACCCGCTCAAACAGCTCTGGGCGATTGACTGCAGCTGCAGCATTGCGATCAGCCTGGATCCAGGGCGTACCGATCGCCGACCAGCCTTCGTAGGCCGTATCCCGTACCGTCAGATCTTTATCCGAGTAGTAAAAACCCGTTCTGACTGCAGTGAACAGGCCATCCAGCTCATAGGTCAGATCAAATTTAAAGCTATCTGCTCTGGCACTGTTGTGCTCTTCTTGCTCCATGCCGCTTCCCAGAAACACATTCGGTACCGGGCCATCCCAATCCTGATTTGGCGACCAGCCAGCGGTCAGGATATTATCGCTTAAAAACTCCACTGTGGGGCGTGTACCGCGCATATCCAGAAAATACGGTGACACCACATGCACATGGTTGCCACGGGTTTGGCCAGACATGCTGTAGTTATGCACCACTTTCTCTGAGTCGATGTGCTGATAATCAAACACCATGCTCAAGCGATCGGTGGGCCGGTACACCAGATTGAATGAGGTATCCTGCACGGTATTTTCGTTGTAGTTCCAGCGACTACGATAAAAGAACGGTGTTTCCGGACTGACACCCAGCGCAATCCCCGAGGTAACAAAACCGCCACTGGTGGTTAAAGGGTAGCCATTGGCGGCATCGTCCCGCCAGTTTTGCGATGAGCCCATAAAGCTGCGAAAGCCTTGCGCCGCCTGACCAATTTGCCGCTCATTCCACTCCAGTGAAGCTCGTGAGTTGATGTGTTCCAAGGTAGCGACCAGTGTATTGTCGGTATTGGCCCACTGCAACGACGAGGTAAAGCCGGTACGCTTACGATCGTTGTCGGCTGTGCTCATATGAATCGCCACAGGCACATGCCAGACACTACCGGCAGGCTGTCCAGGTAAAGCCGGACCGTCTACGGGTGAGTCTGGGTCTACCCCGGTAATACCGCCCCATTCATCCAATGTAGGAATGAATGAGTCACCACGGGAGTGAAAGTTACCCAAGCCAATGCCATCACCACGGGTTTTAAATTCAGACTGCGAAGCGGCAATCAGAAAACCAAAACGGCCAGCATTAGTTTCCCAGCTATCCGAGAACAGAGCCGAAACTGAAGGCGTCCAGGCTTTGCGGTAATCGCCGTAGTTGGCTTTGACATTAAAAGCCAGCACCCGCTCATCGCTATCAAAAGGCTTACGGGTTACCAAATTGACCGTACCAGCAATGCCGCCGGAAATTAAATCGGCGGTCTGATTTTTAACCACCTCGACCGAGCCGAGCAACTCGGCCGGAAAGTCTTCGTAACTTAAGCCACCCCATGGATTGGCGCTGAACGCATCCCGGCCATTAACTTCGGATCGAACCCGGTCCAAACCACGGACTAAGACGCCGGTGCCTTCGTCGGCATAATGCTTGGGATCATCCGACGAGGCAAAGCGCTCTATGGTCACACCCGGGACCCGCTGCAAGGCTTCGGTCACAGATTTATCCGGCAATGCTCCAATGTCGGATGCCGTAATCACATCTTTCACCGTATCGGCAAAACGTTTCAGGTTCTGCGCACTGAGCAAGCTTCCCCGGATGCCCCGGACTTCAATGACTTCAACCTGTTCGTCTGCTGCCCCATCAATGACATCGCTGTCATTTTCAGCCAGGGCAATGACTGGCTGAAGCCCAAAAAGGGCAGCCGAAACGGCTAACGTTAACTTATTACCAGTAAATTTTGTTCCAGGCATGGCGTTACTCTCTTCTCGTTATGGTCTCGTTGTCTGCATCAGGTTCAGGCCGACACAGGCCGTCCGATGTTCTGTACTGATTGCGTTGATCAGCCCTGCTTGATAACTGCTTTATACCCAAGCTCATTGTTACTTTGTACCAGAAAGAGCAAAAAGTAAACAGTTATTTTTGCTTTTTTATGCTATAAATTCTGCGACCTTTATATAAACCACTTGTAAGACAGTGTTTTTGATGTTACCAAGTAACAATCATGATTCAAAAAAGAGATCCGTAATGCCACTTAAAAATCCTGGACTGATAATCCTACTGATGGTGCTGTTCATCCCTGCTCCCGCCCTGTCCTCGCAACCATGTCAGCAAAAAGCTTGCCTGATGCCATTTCCTCAGCAGTTGGAATGGTTAGACAGTGCCCCCCTGCACTTACCTGAGGCCATCAACTGGCACTTTCCCGAGCAGCATACCACCATACTTCTACCGGCTTTAGAGCGTATGCTGAAACGTCTGCAACAGAACAAGCCACAACTTCGCTTTGCCGCAGATGCCCCAGAACTGCTGCGTATCACCATCGCTGACGAGCAGCCTTTTCTCTGGCCACAGCTGAAGCAGGATGAGTCTTACCAGCTAAAGGTTGATGTCAGTGGCATCCAGCTGAGTGCACATACCCACCTTGGCGTATTGCATGGCCTGGAAACCCTGCTGCAACTGGCCGGCACCGGCAGCCAACTGCCAGCAGTTCTGATCAAGGATAGCCCCCGCTTTGCCTGGCGTGGATTGTTGCTGGATCCGGCCCGCCACTTTTTACCGGTCGAAACCATTAAACGCCAGCTGGACGCCATGGCCGCGGCAAAACTGAATGTGCTGCACTGGCATCTAACCGATGATCAGGGCTGGCGCATAGAGTCAAAGCGCTTTCCTAAATTGCATCAGATAGGTGGCACAGACGGCTACTACAGCCAGGATGACATCCGTTCTGTTGTGCGTTACGCGGCCAAACGCGGCATACGGGTCGTACCGGAAATTGATGTGCCAGGTCATACTACTGCACTCGGTGCAGCTTACCCCGAGTTGATGTCGATGCCTGGCCCAACACAACCGGAAACACACTGGGGCATACATCCGGCGGTACTGGACCCAACCAATGAGCAGGTGTTTGTGTTTCTGCAGCAATTACTCGAAGAAGTCACCAGCCTGTTCCCGGATGCCTATCTTCATATTGGTGGTGATGAAGTCTTGCCCGATCATTGGCAGCAAAACCCAGCGATACAGGTATTCAAACAGCAACACGGTCTGGCGGATCATCTGGCGCTGCAAACCTGGTTTAATCAACGCTTACTTTCTATCTTGACCAGATTGGATCGCCGCATGATTGGCTGGGATGAGATTTTAACTCCCGACTTGCCAGCTTCCAGCCTGGTGCAATCCTGGCGTGGGCTTGACTCTGTGGTCGAAGCCGCCAAAGCCGGGCATGATGTGATCCTCTCCACCGGCTACTACCTGGATCAGCCCCAATTTGCCAGCTATCACTACCGTATAGACCCCTTACCCACACCAAGCCCTAAGCACCCCGACCACTATCAGGCCTGGTCGGGCTGGCAGTTTGATATACCTCGGTTACGCGGCGCTCCGATTCGTGGTGAGCTCTACCTGGTGTTTCTGGACAACCATGAAGTCCAGGGTTTTATCGACTTTGCTGGTCGCAGCAGACAGCAGCTGCAGCACCTGGAACTGGAAGCTAATCGTTTGCGCTTTCAACTGGATAGCTGGATGGGGCCACTGCAGGCTGAATGGTCGCTCGGCGAAGAGCTCAGCGGTGAGCTGGTGGTTGGCAATGCCCCTTACAGGGTGCATGGCAGTCAATTGGCCTGGTACAATAGCAGCCAGCCGTTACCAGCAGGGGTGGCAAGGCCAGCGCTAAGCAAGCAAGAAGCCACCAGAGTGCTGGGGGGTGAAATCGCGCTTTGGGGCGAGCTGGTCAATGCCGAGGTGATTGATCGCCGGCTATGGCCACAAGCCCTGGTGGTAGCAGAGCGGCTCTGGTCCTCTGCGGAGCTGACCGATGAGGACTTCCTTTATCAGCGCCTGGCAAAGCTGGACCCCTGGCTGGAACATTCGCTGGGTTTGCAGCATCGACAACAACAACACAGTGGACTGACCAGACTGGTGCATGCAGAAGGCATGGCCGCCATGCAACAATTGCTGATTGGCCTGGAGCCAGCCCATTACTACCACCGGCTGCATGAGCGCTCTGTGCGCCGGCAGTATCATAATCAGGCCCCACTGGATCGGCTGGTGGACTTTTTACCGGCCGAAAACGAGCAGTTGCGACAGCTCGAACGATTGCTCAGCCGCTGGCAGCATGACCATACCATTAGCCTTGCGCCATTGCAGCAGCAACTGGAGCACTGGCAGCAACTGCCAGATACTTTGCTGCCTTATTTAACTGACTCTGACAAGGCGCAAGAATTAAAGCCCATTATTCTCCAATTAAGCAAACTGGCCAGCTTAGGGCTTGAGCTGATGCAACAGCCTGCAACCAATCCAAAGCAGCTAGCAGCAGCCCGCCAGCTCTGGCAGGAAAGTCGTGTTATTCAGGCAGAGCTGGTACTGGCCGCTCACCGGTTGATCCAACCTTTGCTCACACAGCCCATCAGCACGGTATGGGTACCTGCAGGCACCTTTACCGCTGGTATTGAAGGACCAGCCTTCGGACCGGATCAGTACTTGTATCTGGTCAATTATCAGCAGCAGGGCAGCATTGGCCGCGTTGATCCACAAGGCCAGACCAGCTTAGTGCTCAATTTACCAGAAGGTAGTATTGGCAATGGTATTCGTTTTAGCTCGGATGGTGATCGGATGTTTATCGCGGACTATAGCCGCAACCGGATCTGGCAATACCAAATGGACAGCCAGCAACTGACAGAACTGCTGCACCAACCAGCCATGCATCAGCCGAATGATCTTGCGTTACTACCACCGGACACCCTCTTTGCCAGCGATCCGGACTGGTCGACCGGCAACGGGCAATTGTGGCGCATCACAGCCGATGGCCACAGCCAGTTGCTGGAGGCTGGCATGGGTACCACCAATGGCATTGAGGTGTCTGACGATCAGCAGTATTTGTTTGTTAACGAAAGTGTGCAGCGCCGTATCTGGCGCTATCGTATTGAGCAACAGCAGCTGACAGACAAAACGCTGATAGCCGCCTTTTCATCCGCAGGACTGGATGGCATGCGCATGGTGCAGCCAGGGACACTGGCAGTAACGCGTTACGGAAATGGCAGTGTTGTACTGCTGACTACCGATGGCAAATTGTTGGCGGAGCTTCCACTTAAGCACCAAAAGCCAACCAATCTGGCCGCCCAGTTGTGTCAGCTTTACATCACGCTACAAGATTGTGGCTGCATCGAGCGGCTCACCTTACCAAGCCAGGAGCCCCCTCACTGAGTGCAAACGGGCTTTCTCTTATCTGCTGTTTGATGAGGTTGCTCCACAATAGGCCAGATAGCCCGTGACAGCTTTTGGTAGTTGTTCTGTTTGGGATCGCTTGGATACGGCGCTTTTGCGTCCAAATACAACACCTTGGCAGCAATGGCTGCAAAGCCCTGATAGAAATGGTTGGTGGATTTAACCACCAGCCCATGACACTGCTCTGGCACTATCCCCACCGCACTGAACAGGCTGGGATCAAACGACTGACAGCGATTCGAATTTAAAATCACATCAATGCCATCAAACCGGATCCAGGCACAGGCCCCCATCGGTACCTTGCTACCAGCAAATTCTTGCCAGGCTGAAGCTCGCAGTGCTTTGACTTCAATTATTTTATCCACCGGATCACCGGCAGTGGCACAGCTTTTGCCACCAAAACGCAGTGGGATTACAGCCCCTTCTCCTGCCGCAAAACACAACTGTACCGCCATTGGATCCCAGATGGTACCAAAGGCCACCCCGGTCAGCTGCTGCCGAATCACTTCATGCAGGATCAGCGTGCCATCACCCGCGACACCACCGCCCGGGTTATCCCAGACATCTGCTAATACCACGGGGCCCTGACGGTTTAACCTCAACTGATCGACCCCCTCTTCGACTGTCAGCATGGCTGGCATGCTTTGCCCACGCAGGGCAAACAGTTCCATACCAAGCTGCGAAGCCAGCTGCTTGCTCAACTCCGGTTGGTTGTCGGTGATCACCAGCAGTTGAGTGCCCATCTCCGGCACATCGCCTGCCATAAAACCATGGATCACGGAAATAGAGAGTACCCCCGGCTGCTGTTCCAGTTGGCGGATCCTGCTAAGAAATGATTTCATTGGCTCGTTACTGGTTGGCAGCACATCAATCATTCGGCAATCGAAGCTGGCCATACATGGGATGATTTCACCACGAACCGTTGCCAGTGTCAGTTGAACCAGCTCGCGGGCCCGATCCATAAAATCCAGGTGAGGAAACTCTTTAAATGCAATGAGCAAATCAGCCATGGCAACCCGTTGCCCGGTCAGATGGCTGTGAGGGTCCAGCTCAGCAGCGATCACAGTATCAGGCCCGGTTAGAGCGCGGATCCGGCTTAGCAAGTCCCCCTCACAATCATCGTAGCCTTGTGCCACCATAGCCCCGTGCAGGCCAAGCACCACAGCATCCACCGGCAGGGCTGCTGTCAGCTGCAGTAAGATTTCATCACGCAGAAATTCGTAGGTTGCACGATTGACCAGCCCACCGGGTTCTGCCCAGCTACAGCTGCCTTCAATAAGGGTAAAACCTTCAGTAAGAGCCCGCTCACGGCAGGCGATCAATGGAGCGCTGCATAGGGTCGGTGTATCCGGGTGTTCACCAGGCGCTGCATAAAAACTATTTTTAAAGCTGGTTAGATCGGTGAACATCGGTGAGAAGGTGTTGGTTTCAGTCGCAAGCGAAGCAGTAAAAATACGCATCATACGGAGGTCTCTCCCCGGCAGTCGGCAGCTGATAAGCCGCTGTTCTTACCATCTGACTCAGCAGGTTTTGCCAGCACGTTGCTCTGCTGCAAAAAACGCTGGCGCTCTTGCCGTAACCGGCGCATGCTGGTCAAAGGCGTGATCCTTTGCTGTTGGTAGCACAAACTTATCAGCACCCCTGCAACCATGGCGCAAGTAAAAGCCGGAAGCACCGGATTGCCCCAAAACTGCAACCAATCCGGTTGCAGCAAAATACTTAACGACGTAGTCATAGCCAGTGTCACCGCTGCTAAGGCTCCCTGCCAGCGGAATCCGCGCCAGAACCGTCCCAGCAATGCAGTCACGGCCAGACCAGACATCACAGTTGCAATTAAAGAGGTGATGTAGCGAATGATATCATTGGACATCAATGCCATAGCCAATGCCAACAGTGCAACCATCACCAGGGACAGCCGGCTTAGCAACAACAAGCGCTGCTGGCTGAAACCTGCCGGGTAACACTGCTGCACCATATCACGGATAAAAATACTGACGGCAGCGATTGCATCTGAGCTGGCAGAGGATAAGGTGGCAGATACCCCGGCCAACAGAACCACCATCGCAAGCACTGCGGGCAAGACGCTGACGGCGACGGTGGCAAAGGCAAATTGGTGATCGGCCAAATCCGGTGCCGTCTGCCTCGCGGCAATGCCAATCATGGCTGGCAAGGCAGCAAACGCCAGATAAAGCAAACCGGCCAGGGTGAACGCCCGCCGTACTGTGCGGACAGAGCGGGCCGAATAAATGCGCTGTCGAAAAGAAGGCGTTGCTAAAACCCCTAGCGCAATCACCGCTGCCAGCGAGACGGCTGGGATCAGGCCAATATGGCTCAGCGCCTGCCAGCCCGACTGCGCGGCCGGAACTTGCTGTGTGAGTGCAAGCACCCCTCCGGCTTGTACACTAATGAGAACCGCCATCAATACAAAGCCGATAAACAAAATAATGGCCATGATCGAGTCCGTCCATACCACAGCCGTATAACCACCAATCACAATGTAGACGGTAAAAGCAGCGGCAATCACCAGCTTCGCGACATCTAAATCCAGACCCGTCGCCCAGGATAAATACAAAGCACCACCAATCAGGTGGGCACCTAACCAACCGAGCGAGGCAATAAAAATAAGTAAAGCAAACAGCAAACGCATCTGTGGCTGAGCACCAACATAAAAAGATAACTCTTCACTCATGGTCATAAAGCCATAACGACGCACCGGCGCGAATAACCAGGCTGCCAACAGAATTCCGCAGGCACCGCCTATGCCATACAACATCCCTGCCCAACTGTTGGTGTAGGCAAAGCCTACGGCCCCCATGCTGGTGCCTGTGCCTATCATGGTAGCCACCGTCGTTCCTAGGCTTAGCCGGGTGGAGACATTGCGACCGGCCAGCAAGAAATCCTCCCCACTTTTCTGGTGGCGACTTAACCAGAGACTCAGAGCAATCAAGGCAATGATATAGAGGCTAAAAAGCAAGTAGAATGCGGTAATGTTCATTTGGCTCCCTCGCGCCGTTAAATGACATCGCTGTCATCTATTGGCTGTTTTTTCAGGGTAAAAGCAGGTCAGGTCAACCTCCACCTTGCAATCAACCACTAAGTCAGTAACCGCGCAGATCCGTGCCGGTGGCGCATCGGCAAAGTATTCGGCAAAGACCTTATTAAACGAACTAAAGTAGCGCGCATCGGTTAAGAACACTTTCACATGCACAATATGCTCTTTGCGAAAGCCCGCCTGGTGCATGATGGTGAGACAATTCTCTATCGCCAGTCTGGACTGCTCGACAATACCGCCCTCAACCACTTCACCATCTCGCATCGGTGTCTGGCCGGAAATATACAGCCAGCCACCGGCCTCAACCGCTTTGGCAAAGGGTAATGACTGGCCACCCGTACCGGTATTGCCTTCGGTACCATAACGAATAATCGTCATCTCGTTCTCCTGTTAATCCCCAAGTGGTTGGCGTTCATCACCACCGCGATGGCTATCGAGTGATAGCTTTACCCGCCGTAACTTATCGCGCGAACGACGTTTATTGTGCTTCGCCAACTCAGTTGCCAACACATCAATCACCGCCAGCATGGCATACCGCGATGCGGATGGCTTGTAGATAAAATCCGTTTCCGGTGCCTGTATCGCCAGCAACAAGTCAGCCTCGGCAGCCAACAGCGAGTCCGGTTTGGTAATGGCAATCACTTTCGCATCGTACTGACGGGCAATGGCAGCAGCATCAATAATCTCCGGCGTATTGCCAGTCAGTGAAATCACCACCACCACATCATTGGGTTCAACTGCTGCGGCCACCATCCGACAAAGCAAGCCATCCTGATAACTGCTCACCGGCACACCAAAGCGGAACAACCGATTCTGCATCTCCAGTGAGCCAATGGATGACCCGCCCCCCATGCCCAGACAAAGGACCATTCTGGCTTGCAACAGCCATTGCACCGCCTGGTGAACATCCGCTTCCTTCAGCAATTTGCGGCTCAGATCCAGGGTATTTTTGATCGCTTCGTACACACCGTGAATGCCATCCAGATCCGGAGTTTCTTCGATAAAGCGCTGGCCTACGGCCAGAGACTGAGCTAACTTCACTTTTAACTGCCGAACATCTTTGCAGTCCACACTGCGGGCAAAACGGGTTACCGTCGCCTGGCTAACCCCAGCCTCGCGGGCCAAGGCAGCAATATTCAGCTCAGTCGCAGCCCGTACATCGGCCAGAATCAATTGGGCTACTTTTTGTTCAGAATCACTCAGTTCTACAAAACGCTCTGAAATGCGTGATAAAATATCAATCTCAAAAGTCATACAGTGAAAAACCCAATAAGAATAACCATTAAATCTACGTATTTCATAGATATTTGACTAGATACTTTGTACCATTGCATTGCAAAAGTAAACAGCGAAGTCACAGAAATTTGCCAGGATCCGGCTGGGTTCGGCATAAACCCGGAGTTGTTATGAAACACAAAGCAGATTTTGCCACCAGCAAGCCAACCCAGCTGTCCCTGCTGGATGAAGCGGTCCCCTTGCCTGCAGCGGTGATTAAAGCAGCTGCTCTGGCGAACAATATCCACTGGATGCAAAATTTCGCCAATGCCGCCGGAGTTGGCCTGGCGCCGCATGGCAAGACCAGCATGACCCCGGCTATTTTCCAGCAGCAACTCGCGGCCGGCGCCTGGGGGCTGACCGTGGCAACCCCTTATCAGGCATTGATTGCGGCTCAGGCTGGAGCTAAACGCATCATTCTGGCCAATCAGCTGGTTGGAAAAGCCAATATGGCAGTCGTAGCCGGACTACTGCAGCAAGGCGTGCAGCTGTTTGTCTGTGTTGATAACAGCAACAATGCCTGGCAGTTATCCGCTTATTTCAGCGAACTCAATTTGCGGCTGCCCTGCCTGGTTGAGCTGGGTACTCTGGCTGGTCGCTGCGGTTCACGTGATATCGATAGCAGCCTGCAACTGGCCGATACGATCCATCAGTTGGATGGGCTTGCTTTGGCTGGGGTAGAGTTTTATGAAGGGATCGCTCAGGATGAAGCCAGTGTCCGGCAATGGATCCAGCAGGCAGCCAGACTATGCCATCAGTTGCAACAACGTTATCTGGTCGGGCAAACAGCCATTTTGACCGGTGCTGGTTCGGTTTGGTACGACGTAGTTGCTGCAGAGTTGCAGAGCTTAAACACAAACAGCAGCATCGAGGTGGTCCTTCGGCCTGGCTGCTATATCACCCATGATCATCAGCTCTATGCCTGCGCACAGCAACAGGTGCAACAGCGAAGCACCCTGGCGCAGCAAGTACCGGGTGATTTGCAGCCAGCGCTGGAAGTAGCCGCTTATGTACAATCGTTGCCAGAGCCCGGCCTGGCAGTGCTGGGACTGGGTAAACGTGATATTGCTTTTGATGCAGGCATGCCCAAAGTGCTGTGCATCTATCGGGACGGCAAGGCTCTATCCCTTGATTTAACCGGCTGTGAAAGCAGAAAAATCATGGACCAGCATACCTTCTGGCATTACCCGCCAGAGCTGGCCTTGCAAATTGGAGATATCGCTATGCTGGGAAGCTCGCATCCTTGCCTCACCTTTGATAAATGGCGCTGTATCTGGCTGGTGGACGATGATTATCGGTTGTTAGCAGCAATGGACACCTGCTTTTAAGTCAACTGCAGCCAGCTACAAAACAGGTGCCATCAGATAAGCGGCCCGCGACAATGCCCGGAAGAACAGGGATTTGTTCTCGATCTCTTCCACTGTCATAATGCGGGAGCGGTCAAAATCCTGCTGGAAAATCTGCTCCAGACGCTGATTTGGCTCTTCGCCGCCAATCAATGCAGTGATTTCAAAGTTTAACCGGAAAGAGCGATTGTCCAGATTGACTGTGCCCACACTGCTGATCAGCTGGTCTACCAGAAAGCTTTTGGAGTGCAGCACGCCATCCTGATAACGATGAATTTCAATCCCAAGTTCAATCAACGGGGCGACAAATGCATAAGCAGCCAGATAGACCAGGTAGTTGTCGGTACGCTCCGGGATCAGAATACGCACATCCACGCCACGCAGTGCGGCCAATTTTAGTGCTGACAACACGCCTTCATCCGGTACAAAGTACGGGCTGGAAATCCAGAAGCGCTCTACTGCGCTATGGATCATATGCTGCATCATCAGGCTGGCGGTTTCGTGCCGATCGGCCGGGCCGGAAGGCAAGATCAGAATGGGCAAGTCAGCCCGCTCGGCAACCACAGGCTCCCAGTTGAGCTCCGGGATCATGTCACTGGACCAGTACCAATCCTCGACAAAAGACAGCTGCACACTCATCACGGCCGGCCCGGTAATTTTTAAATGGGTGTCGCGCCAATTGCCATAACGCAGGCTTTGCCCAAGGTACTCATCGCCAATATTGGCACCACCCAACCAGGCATGCTTACCATCGGTTATCACCAGTTTGCGGTGATTGCGAAAATTGAGCTGGAAGCGATTGCCGGGCCCTTTGGTGGAATGAAAGGGTCGCACCTTCACTCCGGCCTGTTCCAGCTGACGTAAATAAGGGCGGCCAAGCCGGTAACTGCCAATTTCATCGTACAATAAATAAACCGGCACCCCTTGGCGGGCTTTATCTATCAGAGCTTGCTGAAATTGCTGTCCTATATCGTCGTTACGAATGATGTAATACTGCGCCAACACATAGTCTTCAGCTTCTCGAATGCCGGCGAAAATACTGTCAAACTTTTGCTGCCCATCAACCAGATACTCGATGTCGTTGCCGGTTAAAAATGGCATCTTGGCCAAATACTCGACCGCCTGCATATTGCCGCGGATCCGGCTGTTGTGCAGTTGAAAACGATCGACACTCGACATTTTCAACTGATGTTTTAACCAGAGATCTGAGTCGGTCTCACGACGCGAAATCACATATCCCTGGAACTTGGGCCGGCCAAAAATCCAGTACACCGGTACGGTGACATAAGGAAAGGTATTGAGTGAAATAATCCAGGCAATACTGCCCTGGGAAGTACGGGAGGACATCAGCGCATCGAGCGAGGATAAAGCGCCCAGCAGGTGAAACATCAAAAGAATAGCGACTGCAGCACGACGACGTTTGCTCAGCACCGGTACACCTGGAATGGCAGGTAATGGCTTTCCCGCCACCTGGCGGATCAGAGCAGAGATTTTTTTATACATAACTGCGTATCAAGAGTCCTGCTGGATGCTGACGAAGCGCTACTATAGCAGCAAGCCAAGCTTAGCAGCAAGGCAAGCTGTTGCTGCTAAGCAGATTTACGCAGCACAGGCTGAATGCTGGGGCGCAGACGTGAAGTGAGCAAACGTAATACGGTGCCAGCAGCAAGCTGTTTCCCGGTAAGGGTGGTCACCTCAGAGAGTAACAGGCACTCAGCACAGTCATTATCGGTTTGTAAAATCAACACCTGCACCAATTGTTGACCGACCAGCTCGGCGGTTTGCCATGCCTGTAGCGGCTTGCTGTTGGCAATATCAGCAAAATACCAGCTCTTATGACCCTGAGGACGCATAAAGTTGACTGCAGCCACCGCAGTCAGAGCAAAGTACAACTGCAGTTCCTGGCTCAAGCCAGCATCCGCTAAGCTTTCCAGTGCCAGCCAGTAATGCTCGGCATCTTGCATAGTGAAGGCCTGAGCCAGCCTGGGCAGATGAAGCTGATGGCTGGCAAAAGGCGCTGGAAATGCCAGTTCGGCATTGATATCCAGCACCAGTTGATTGCGCTCCGTGCAGTGGTACCAGCTCCAGCGTTCAGTTGGTGACAACATGGTGCATCCCTAAGCTGTTAGAATTATTGATCATTTGGTGCAAGTATAACAACTTATGATCAAAGTGAAATTCGAATTTCTTCTAACAAAAAAGGATCCGATCAGGATCCTTATAAGGAGTGCAGGATCCATCACAAGCTGTCGATGATCTCAGCCAGCAAGCGAGGCCCACGGTAGATAAACCCCGTATAACACTGCAGTAAGTCCGCACCGGCAGCCAACTTAGCTTGTGCAGAGTCAGCATCGACAATACCCCCTACCCCAATCAACGGAAAATCGGCGCCAACGGCCTGTCGCAGTTGTTGCAACACTTGAGTGCTTTTTTGCTGCACCGGCAAACCACTGAGCCCCCCCGCTTCATCAGCGTATTTTAGCCCCTGAACCAGACTACGATCCAGCGTAGTATTGGTGGCGATAGCCCCATCCATTTTATTGCGCAGCAGTGCCAGGGCCACTTGCTGTACCTCAGTTTCATCCATATCCGGTGCAATTTTAACGAAGATGGGCACGTATTTATCAAACTGAGCTTGCAGGTCCAATTGCTCATTCCGCACCGTTTGCAATAAATCATCCAGTGCTTCACCATACTGCAGCTCACGCAAGCCGGGCGTATTAGGCGAAGAGATATTGACGGTAATGTAACTGGCGTGGGCATAGACTTTGCGCATGCAATGCACGTAATCGTCTTTGCCCTGCTCATTGGGGGTGTCTTTATTCTTGCCAATATTGATACCCAGCACGCCCTGGTATTGGGCTTTTTTTACATTCTCGACCAGATAATCCACGCCTTTGTTGTTAAAACCCATACGATTGATAATCGCCTGAGCTTGCGGCAAGCGAAAGATACGTGGTTTTTCATTACCGGCCTGAGGCCTTGGTGTGACGGTACCCACTTCAATAAAACCGAATCCCATTTGCCCAAAGGCATCGATGCAGTCAGCATTTTTATCCAGCCCAGCTGCCAGGCCAATAGGGTTATCAAAGGCAATGCCAGCCACAGTAACAGGTTTGGCTGGTAATTGCTGGCGCCAGGCCATTGCCAACGGGGTATGTGCCAACCGCTTCAGACTGCCCAGAGCAAAGTTATGCGACCATTCGGCATCGCAGGCAAACATCAGACTTCTGGCAAAAGGATAAAACATGGCAAGGGCTCCGCGTAAAATATCAGCAAAAGAAACCCCGGTTTCCTTGGTAAACTTACCAGGAGCACCGGGGTTATCTGGGTTAACCTGTGGGTTATTTTACCCTGTTGGCTCAGGATTTAACAGGTTCGCAGTGATGGCTTAGCAACATCAACTCACGCAAAGCCACTGAGAATTTAGCAAACTCATGGCTCTTAGTAGTTTTAAATTCTGCCAACATCATGCGCCAGCGCTCCAGCAAGGCATCGTGCTCATGCAACCAGCTTTCAATCACCGACTCGGCATCACAAGATCCGCCGCAACTACGAACCACCACAGCGGCCAGTGAGCGTTGCTGCCAATCCAGCTCTTCACGGTAACTGGCACGCGCCAGTGCCTGCCAATGATTGGCGACCGGCTGCTGCGTGATTTGTTCCAGGAACCAGTGCAGATCCAAACTGTCGCCCAACTTGAAGTAAATCTCTGCTGTCAGCGGCACTGAGGTTTGCTCTGAGTCGGCGACCTGGGCAATGTCCATCACCGAGTACACGGTGCTCAGATACGCCAGGTAGCGGGCCGTTTCTGTCGGGATCCCTTTGTCCTGATAGGCTTTGAACTGTTTATCCAGCTCGGCCATCTCCTTTTCTGCCATAAAGCGTGGCAGGTTCTCCGATACCTCTTTAAAGGCAGGTTTAAAGAACGCCAGCGTTTGCTGAATATCCAGCGCTTTATTGCGATGCCGCAGGAACCAGCGGGTGGCACGGCGCATGGTGCGACGCAGTTGGTGCAACAGCTTGGTCTGCAGACTGGCGGGAATTTTATTGTCCAATGCACGTAACGCATCCCAGTGGGTGGATATATCCAGCAAGTCGCGGGCCATGGCATAGCAAAGCATCAGTTCAGCAATACCACTACCGGTTTCTTCACGCATGCGCTGAGCGAAATTCGGGCCCATCTCATTGACCAGTTGGTTCGCCAGCTTGGTGGCAATGATTTCACCTTTTAGCGGATGCTGCTCCATCTCGGCGCTGTACTTCTTCTGCAGCACTAGTGGGAAAGCAGCAAACAACTCTTGCTTAAAGTATGGGTTTTCATAAATTTCCGGCAGTACCAGTTGCTCTTTCAGCACCATCTTGCCGTAAGCTGTCAGGATCGCAAGCTCAGGCCGGGTTAACCCCATACCACGTGCCATGCGATCGGATAACTCGTCATCCGATGGCAGGAACTCCAGCTCGCGGTTCAGCTTGCCTTCTTTTTCCAGCGTGTGGATAAAGCGGGTGTACTCTTTTAATTGATCGGCTCCCAGCAAGCCAGAGATCGAGATACTCTCCGTTTGCTGGTAACAATCTTCAATCACCAGACGGGCTACATCATCGGTCATATCGACCAACAATTTATTGCGTTGTTTTAAGGTCAGGTCACCTGCTGCCACCAGCGAGTTCAACAGGATCTTAATGTTGACTTCGTTGTCCGAGCAATCCACCCCACCAACGTTGTCAATGAAGTCGGTATTAATACGACCACCATGGGCGGCAAATTCGATGCGGCCGCGCTGGGTTGCTCCCAGGTTACCGCCCTCGCCAAAGATTTTGGCTTTAAACTCATTGCCATTTAAGCGCAACGCTTCGGTGCCGCGATCACCTACTTCAGCATGGCTTTCATTGCTGGCTTTCATGTAGGTACCAATACCACCGTTCCAGATCAGATCAACTGGCATCGCCAGACAAGCCCGGATCAGTTCGGTTGGTGTCATGGTGGCTTTGCTGGTACCCAGCATTTTCTTCATTTGTGGCGACAACTTGATGGATTTGGCGCTGCGCAGGAAGACACCACCGCCTTCAGAAATCAGCGATTTATCGTAGTCATCCCAGGTTGAAGACGGCAGTTTAAACATACGATCACGCTCTTTGTACGAGCTGGCCGCATCCGGAGTTGGGTCAATAAAGATATGCATATGGTTAAACGCCGCTTGCAAGCGAATGTGCTTGGACAGCAGCATACCGTTACCAAACACATCGCCAGCCATATCACCAATGGCCACACAGGTAAAATCGGTGGTTTGGCAATCAATGCCAATCTCACGGAAGTGCCGTTTAACCGACTCCCAGGCACCACGCGCGGTAATTCCCATGCCTTTGTGATCGTAGCCATTGGAACCACCAGAGGCGAAGGCATCGCCCATCCAGAAGCTGTACTCTTGCGATATGCCATTGGAGATATCGGAGAAGGTGGCAGTCCCTTTGTCGGCCGCAACGACCAGATAAGGATCATCTTCGTCCAAACGCACCACATCCATCGGCGGCACGATTTCGCCCTTCACAATGTTGTCGGTGACATCCAACAGGCCACGGATAAAGGTACGGTAACAGGCCTTGCCTTCATTGATAAAGGCTTCACGACCACCGGTCTCTGGCAATTGCTTACATACGAAGCCACCTTTAGCACCAACAGGGACAATCACGGTATTCTTCACTTGCTGCGCCTTCACCAGGCCGAGCACTTCGGTGCGGAAGTCTTCACGACGATCCGACCAGCGCAAGCCACCGCGGGCAACCTTGCCAAAGCGCAGGTGCACACCTTCTACCCTGGGCGAGTAGACAAAAATCTCAAAAGCCGGCACCGGTAACGGGATTTCCGGGATCAGATCCGGCTTGATCTTCATTGAGATGTAAGGTTTCTCATTGCCAAGCGCATCCGGTTGGAAGTAGTTGGTGCGTAGCACTGCATGCACAATGTCGACAAAACGGCGAATGATACGATCGTCATCCAGGTTGGCGACATGCTCCAGCTGATCAGTAATTTGCAATTCCAGCTTTTCAATCGCTTTTGCTGTGACCTTGGTCGCTGGCGAAAACTTGCCATTAAACAACTCAACAATCAGCCGCGCCAGTTCCGGATAGCGGCTAAAAGTACTTTCAATGTAGCTTTGGCTAAAGGTGCCGCCAATTTGACGCTTGTACTTCGCAATAGCCCGCAACAATGCGGCTTCACGGCCAGACAAGCCAGCTGCCAGGATCAGGCGGTTAAAGCCATCATCTTCCAGCTCGCCAGCCCAGACTTTAGCAAAAGAGCTTTGGAAATCCTGCTGAGCTTGCTCAAACTCATTTAACAGCTCACAGTTGAGCTCCATGGTAAAATTCAGGATCCAACTGACCGAACCATCCGGTGTGCGCACCGGGTATGGCGTTTCGCCAATCACCCGCAAACCAAAGTTTTCCAACATCGGCAGCACATCAGACAAATGAATAGGTTTGTCTTTGTGGAACAGGTTTAACCGCACCGCCTTGCTGTTGGTCTTTTCTTCCTGCGGCTGATAGAACAACATCTCTAAAGTATGTTCTTCGTTCAGTGCCTCCAGTTTACCAATATCCACCAGAGCATCGTTTGGCAGCATTTCTTCTTTATAACCGCGCGGGAAAGCGTTGACGTATTTGCGTGCCAGCTCACGACCTTTGGCTTCGCCATAGACGCCGACCAGGGCCGATTCCAGCTTGTCTTCCCAGGTGCGGGCCGCTTCAATCAGATTGCGTTCGATTTCTTTCACATTCAACTCGACATGACTATCGTGGATACGAATAATGTAATGGGTACGAGCCAGCACCGACTCCGAGAAGAAGGTGGTGAACTCAACCGGCTCATCGGTTTTCAGGAACTGCTGGAAGATTTGTTGTGTTTCTTTACGCAGTTGAGTGTTGTAACGCTCCCGCGGGACATACACCATGGCTGAGACAAAGCGGCCAAAGGTATCCTTGCGCATAAAGACCCGGGTCATATCGCGCTCTTGCATTTGCAGGACACCGGTAGCTACATCCAGCAAATCGGCAGGGTTGGCCTGGATCAACTCATCGCGTGGGTAGGTTTCCAGAATATTCAGCATGGCTTTGTAAGCATGGGTCCCCGGCGTGAACTCGGACATCGCCATCACCTGGGCCAGTTTCGACTTCAGCAGTGGAATATCACCAGCACTGTTGTTGTACAAGGTGGCTGAATACAAACCGATAAAGCGATGCTCACCAGTCACTTCACCTTTGTCGTTAAACTGCTTCACACCCACATAGTCGATGTAGGCTGGACGGTGTACCCGTGACTTATGGTTGGTTTTGGTCAGGATAAGCAAGGAGTCGTCCAACGCCTGGTGACGGGCATTTTCCGGCAACTCGGATAACATCAAATCTTTTGCATCAGCGCGACGCATTAAACCCAGCGCCGTATTGGCCACGCCTTCAATGCGGTAATCCCCTTTCACTGGTTTGATTTTGTACTCGCGGTAACCAAGGAAAGTAAAGTTGTCTTTCACCAACCAGTTCAGGAATTCGATGTGGTCCTTGCGCTCTTTGCTTTGCTCCTTACCTGCATCCATTGCCGGCAAATCGCTGATCACACTTTTAAGTTTTTCACGAACAACCTGCCAATCCTGCACCGATAAAGTGACATCTTCCATCACTGAGTGCAGCTCTGCAGTCAGGTTATCAATGGCAACCGGATCGGACTGACGATCAATTTCGATATGAAAGACGGTCTGGCGGGTATCGGCTTTGCTTTTGGCACCTAGTTTATCAAAGTCTTCGATGACACCCTGCTCTGTACGTTTCGCTTGCAACGGCATATGGACAAAGAAATGCGCAGAAATAGTCTGCCGGGTTAACGCCATCCGCACGGAGTCCACCAAAAATGGCATATCATGCACCACGATTTCAACAATGGTGTGCTTGGACTCCCAGCCATGACGGCTGATTTCCGGGTTAAATACCCGTATGACAGCACCATCCTGGTGGTGATTATTAAAAGTTTTCCACAGACTTAAAGCAGCGCCATACAGGTCGCTGTCATTACGACCAATCAGGTCTTCAGCAGCAATGCTACCATACAGAATGGAAGCAAATTTTTCGACCAGCGCAGGCTGCTCTTTCACTTTTTGTTGAATGAGTTTTTTTACGTTTTGTAGTAGTACAGAGGGTTGACCATCTATCAGTGCCATTTTCATATCCTTTATTTACGTCATGACGCCAAGGGCATGATTCAACTTCGCACGATTGTACGAGTTAGCTGCGAAGTGTAGTCACTATTGTAGCCATTTTCGAGCTTTATTTCAGTGTTTTAGACTGGTGCAACCAGTGCTCATCGGTACTGATGACAACTTATGCAGTTCCCCTAAATAGAAAATGGCCTTTCGGCCATTTTCTTGTTTAGTCATGCATAAAGTTTTTTTGCATTATTTATTCTTTGGCCAGAAAAATGCGGCCAGTGCCGGCAGGACCAAAATAGCACCGAGCATATTCACCAGGAACATAAAGGTCAGCAGGATCCCCATATCGACCTGGAACTTCAGTGCCGAGAACACCCAGGTACTGACCCCTATGGCTAAGGTAATCCCAGTAAACAGCACCGCACTGCCCCGCTCTTTCAGCGCTTCATAATACGCATCCCGCATAGGCACCCGGTCTTTCAGCATCTGGCTCATACTGGAGACAATATAAATCCCGTAATCCACCCCGATACCAACCCCCAGCGCAATTACCGGTAAGGTCGATACCGTTAAGCCTATTTGCAGCAAAGTCATCAATGCCATTGCCATGGTCGATACCACAAACAGGGGCACCACCACAGCCGCAGTCGCCCGGGCAGAGCGGAAGCTCAATAAACACAGAATAATAACTGCACCATAAACATAGAGCATCATCGGGCGCTGGGCAGCGGAGACCGCTTCGTTGGTAGCGGCCATCACACCAGCCGGGCCGGATGCCAGCAAGAAGCGGGTATCCTCATCACCCAGCTCCGAGCCATAATCCTTAGCCGCTTGTACTACCCGTGCCAAGGTCTCGGCTTTGTGATCTTCCAAAAATAAGATCACCGGCATCACCGAACAATCCCGGTTCAGTAACCCACTGGCGGTTTCAACCTGTGCCGATGCTTGAACCAGACTTTGCGTAGTGCGTGGCAGCACCCGCCATTTGACGTTCCCTTCGTTAAAGCCAGCATTGATGGTTTTTGCCACCGAAGACAAGGAAACCGCCGATTGCACGCCTGGCACATTGAGCATCAGCCACTGGAAGTGGTCTATCCGCTCCATAATATCGTGATGGGTACAAGCATTGGGGATGGTTTCTACCATTACATTGATGTAGTCCACCGAGATGGCAAAGCGATCGGTAATCAGGAAGGTATCCTGATTGTAACGCGAATGCTCATGCAAGGCTGGTGCACCGGCATGCAAGTCACCAATCTTTAAATGCTGGCTTTGAATCATGGCGGCGATAAACAACAGAGCAGTAATGAGCAGTACTACAGCCGCTACCGGCTTGGTAGCTACCGCAGAGAGCTTGTACCAGATGCGATCGGCCGTTGGGTTCCCCTGTGCTGCCCGCTGTTGATAGGCCTTGCTAAAACGGACATACGACATCAGCACCGGCAACAAAATAAGGTTGGTCAGAATAATCACTGCCACACCCAAACTGGCGGTAATGGCCAATTCACGGATCACGCCAATCTCAATGATCAGTAAGGTTAAAAAGCCTACCGTATCGGACAACAGCGCGACGCCACCCGGCACCAGCAATTTTCGGAAACTGGCTTGAGCTGCGGTTTTCGCATCCAGCCCGGATGCCACCCGTTTGCCGGTGGAGTTGATCATCTGCACGCCATGACTAACCCCAATGGCAAATACCAAAAACGGTACCAAAATGGACATCGGATCGATGCCAAAGCCAATCACCGACAACAGACCCATTTGCCAAATCACCGCAATCAAAGAGCAAGCAATCGGCAGTACGGTCAGCATAAGTGAACGAGAGAAGAAGAAGACCATCAATGAGGTAATAGCAATGGCGATGGCAAAGAACACCAACACGCCTTTGGCGCCATCAGCAACATCTCCCACCATTTTGGCAAAACCAATGATGTGCACACTAATCTCATCACTTTCAAACTGGCCGCGAATTTGCTCCTCCAAAGTAGACGCAAAAGCAATGGTATCCAAACGTTCGTTGGTGGATGGATCAATTTCCAGTAGCTGGGCGTTGATCATGGCGCAGCTGTAGTCATCTGCCACCATACGACCGACGATACCGGCTTTTTCAACATTTTCCCGCACCCGGGCCAGGCCGCGCTGATCGGGCACAAAATCAGCAGGAATCACCGGGCCACCGGCAAAGCCATCTTCAACTACCTCGACAAAGCGGGTACTTGGGCTAAATAATGAACGCACCTGGACCCGGTTCACTCCCGGAATGTAATACAGCTGGTCGTGAGCTTGGCGTAAGGTTTCAAAAAAACCGGCATTAAAAATATTGCCGCTGGCATCACACATTGAGACCAGAATGTTATTGGCGCCACCAAAATCCTGCTCATGCTGCATGTAGGTTTTCATGTATTCATGTTTGAGCGGTATATTCTTACTAAAACCTGCATCCAGCTGGATTTGAGTGGCTTTAAACAGCAAGAAACAGGTTGCCAATGCAAACACTGCCAATACCACCAGGCGGTGACGAAACAGGGCGTACTCAAATTTATTAACGAATCGATTTAAACTCATGGCTTATTCTGACTTCTGTTGCACTAACTGACGGATCCCAAGCTCAGTAGCCAGAATCATCTGCTGCTGATAAGGGACGGCATTGACAATGGCTCTGCCATCGGCTTCAGTACTAAAAGTGAAGTTTTGTCCCTGGTCGTAGCTGACCGCCCAAAGGCCAGCATTGCCGGTTAAGTAAATCGCTTCAGGGCGGACAATCACACTGTTGATGGTAGCCTGAGACTCCAATACCATTTCCTGCCAGCTTTCGCCCTCATCTTCGGACAAAAACACATGGCCACGCAGCCCAACAGCCAACCAATGACCGGTCTCAGTGACCGCAACATCGAATAAGGAGCCGTGATAGAAAGGTTCTAATAACTCCCAATGCTGGCCAAAATCATCGCTAATGGCAAAAAAACCAGCCTCTCCCACCATCATCAATTGCTCACCTGCCACATAAACCCGGTTAAAGTGTGGCAAGATCGCTGTCAGCTCAATGGCATAGAGATCGGGGTCATCTTCTTTTAATTCCAACAGGTAATCCTGTTCTTCTTCGTCCAACAACTCCAGATGAAATTCAGCTTGCCATGTCACACCGCCATCACGGGTGCGATACAGCATGCCATACGCACCTACCGCAATACCATGCTCAGCGTCTTCAAACACCACATCCAATAGTGGCTTATCCAGCTCAGGCAGAAACTGCTGCAATTGCCAACTGATGCCACCGTCTTGGCTGTGCAAAATACTGGCATCATGCCCTACGGCCCAGCCGTTTTCAGCATCGACAAAATAAACAGCATTTAGGTTAGCGCGAACAGGCACTTCGGCTTGTTGCCACTGATAACCATTGTCACTCCAAAGAATATGACCACGTTCGCCAACAGCTATCAGGCGATTGGACGGCAGCACGGTAATATCAGTAAGCAAAGACTGGGCGGCTAAAGGCGCAATCACGGCTGGTTGTGGCTCTGGCGGTTGCAATGCCGAAGCAGCCGGTGTGGCGAGCAATAAAATGCCAATCAAGCTGGGGATACTGCAGGCAAATTTCATCTGAATTCGTCTCGGTTAGATTGCAAAACGGCTGAGAGACTCAGCCGTTTTGATTCGCTTGGTCCGGGCTTAACGAACGCCTTCGCGTCGCAGTGCTGCCGGGGTAAAATCATTGTCATTCAAGGTAACGGAGAAGTCGTACATCACGTCTTCGTTATCCAAACCCAGCGCAATGTAACGGCGTGAATTCAGATCGTGATAGACTTCCAGCGTACTCCAGTGGGTTGGCACTTCGTAGTAGTTCAGACCATGAGCCATGGCAACACGGTACAAATCACCACGGTTATCGTACAAGTCTGCCACATGGATCTGCCAGCTGTCCTCATCAATGTAGAACACCCGTTTGCCATAGACATGACGCATTCCATCTTTCAACGTAGCTTCTACCACCCAGACCCGATGCAACTCGTAACGGGTATGCTCAGGATTAATATGACCAGGCATCAGAATGTCACTGTACTTCAGCTCGTTGCTGTGCAACTTGTAGCTGTTGTACGGAATGTACATTTCTTTTTTGCCTTTCAGCTCCCAGTTGTAACGATCCGGCGAGCCGTTGAACATATCAAAGTCATCGGTCGTACGCAGACCATCCGACGCAGTACCTGGTGCATCATAGGCCACGTTTGGTGCACGACGCACACGACGCTGCCCAGTGTTGTAAGTCCAGGCCTGACGAGGGGTAGCAATTTGATCCATGGTTTCATGAACCAGCAAGGCAGTACCGGCCAGACGAGCTGGTGACGTAACGCTCTGCTTAAACTTAAACAAAATGTTTTCAGCCATCAGGTTCTCTGGCGTCGCATCCGGATGCGAGTACTTGAACATGATTTGCTCGTCGAAACCAATAAAGGTGTAAGCACCGGAAGCGGTAGGTGCAGCCTGGCCGCCGTTACGGGTTGCAGATACACCACGATACCGCACAATGTGGTTCCAGATTGCCTCTAAACCATTGCTTGGAATTGGGAATGGGATACCAATAGCAGCATTGGCCAGACCGTTACCGCCTTCAATCAGCTCGGCTTTGGTGGCAATTTCTTTGGTTGCATCGTAAAAGTACTGTGGAAACGAAGCAGAGCGGCGCGTTGGGTAGACCGGCATCTTGAACGTATCCGGATACAACTCAAACAAAGCGATTTGACCAGGGCTGAGTTTATCCCGATGTTGGTTCAGATTGCTGCTATCAATCACAAACTTTACTTGATCATCAGCAAAAGGATCCGGGTGGTGATCGCCCGGTTTGTAGCCAGCAGGAGGTGTCAAAATGCCCCCAGTCCACTCAGGGATAGTCCCTGCCGCATTGCCAGCACGTTCAGCACCGATAGGCGTCAGATCCTGACCAAGACGAGCAGCTTGCTCCGGCGTAATTTTTGCCAGTGCACTGCAGCTTACAACCATGGCTATTGCGCTAGCCAGGAGGGTGAGTTTTTTCATAATCGTTCTCGTCCCTTACTTAAATGGAATACTTAATGTTAAATGACACGAAATCACGGTCTGCCAGGTTATTGGTGGTGCCTACACCGCCCCAGAACCAGTTGTAAGACAACTCTGCGGACCAACGATTCAAATAATCAAAGCCAAGGGTATAACCAAGCGACTTGCGCCCCTTCACAAACATAAAGAGTGGATCCGGGGTAATGCCATTTACATCATGAGCAAAGTTCACCCGATGCGTCATGTTGGTACCAGCAAATACGTTGTTGTACTGAGCCTGAGCAAACACGCGGTAACCCCAGGCTGAAGCCGTTGGAAACGGGTTTGGCTCAGGGCCGTCTGATAATGCGGTGTGCAAACCTTCGGATGGGCCATTCGCACCAATCAATGGGGCACCGCTTCGGTCGGTGTTAGGACCATTTAAGCGCAACACTTCATGATCTGGCATGCTGTGGATTTTAATACCACCCACTTCAGCCAACATAGTGAAGTTGTCAGTACCAAGTACCGGACCAAACAAATGGGTGAACGTCATTTGTGCTTGGGTGGTATCACGCTCGATATAACCTTTGGCCATTGCGCCTGGTTGTACCTTATTGCCATCAAAGCGGCCAATCTGTGAGATCCCGGCCAACTCAGGGCGCCCCCAAGCTCCATCTGAATTTGCCAGTTGCTCAGGCATTCCAGCGTACAAAATTTCGACATCATCGATTTGTAGTGGTTCACCGCGACGATGCGCGATTTCACCAGCAACGGACGTGGTACCCACTGTGGTGTTGAAGCTAAAGCCGTACAACTTGATGTCTTCCGGATACTCCAGTAAACCATGAGCAAAAGCTTGCAAGTTCAGAATAGTGTCTTTATCAATCTGACCGGCATTTTGAGCAAGATATCCAATATCCTGCATAATTGCTGCCTGATTGAAATTGGAGGCCCGGCCCGAAATCAATGGGACCCGGCTATGGTAGTTCATGTAGTAAACAGCAAACTCAGTATCATTCAACTCAGGTGAAAAATATTCAAATTTCACACCATACTGACCACCATTTTTTGGCTTTAATTCGCCGTTGTTACCATGTGGACGAAGTGCAACCTTGGTAGGATACTGCAAGTACATACCGACAGCTGTCTGTGCATTTATTGCACCAGAGGCAAGCATAGTACTGATATTATTAAGGTTTGCTAGAACATGGTATAAGTCAATATCGGGATTTCCGGCAAAACCGAGCTGAATATTCTGATTATGACCACCGGCACCAGCAAAGTCATTGGTGGAGAAGTAAGTACCAGGCGCTGGTAAGTAACTGTTCTCCCAATCGTATTGATAGAACACTTCAGCCGATAAGTTATCAGTGATACCCAAGGCCATGGTCAGCATGCCAACCGGAATAAAGGCTTCTTTTAAGTCCGAACCAGGAGCACGTAAAATACCGACATCCACCGGGGTAATGTTGATACCGTGAGGAATAAAGGTACTTTCACCCCAGCTGAGTACTTGCTGGCCCAAGCGCACAGTAAGCGGGTTCATGCCATCATTCAGCGCAAAGTTGCCGTAGATGTAGGCATCCAGCAGCCGGAAGTCACGGCAGCTCAGCTCGCGGGCACGTTTATCGTTACAAGGATTGACCTGCTGCTCAGAAAGTGGATTGGTATAGGCATAATTGCTGCCGCGCTGGGCAAAGTCGTAAAAATACATAAAACGGCCAAAGAAGCCGATGTTGTCTTTACGAATGGATAAGTCGTGGGTGCCTTTCAGCATGTTGCTGAACATATCGCCACGATCAAAGTTCAGATTACCCGCATCACCGTTGCTGGAATAAGCGCCCGGCTGAGCCCAGATATCCTGAGGCGTGTAGAGAATGTTGTTGGTGCCGGCATTGTAGCCAGCCCAATCAAAACGCGGATGGTTTACTTTACTGATCGAGTCCCAGTCACGCTCTGATGTCCGCCAGCTGGCACCGTAGGAAAACGTTGAATCGAACTGAATATCAACATCCCCAAGCCGCCAGCTAGCTGCCTGGGAGCTGGCCGACATTGCCAGCAAAGCAGCCGCTACACCCAGCGCTAAAGGCTTTTTATGGAAAAGAATTGGCCTTTTATTCATTTCAGTTTCTCCCCCCCTGTCCCTGCAGGTCATTGTTATTTTTGTATCGACACACTGGCCACTCATCGGAGCTCAGCGCACATGAATAAAATAATTACATCATTTCGGTAGCTTCGCAAGGCTTCTCGCCAGCTAAATCTGTTGATTTGTATTTGTTTTTTGCATCACAAAATAATTTTCATACACAAAGATACCTTATTAGTTTAATCAGCTTTTGAAAAAACCCAAATTATGGAACTAAGATAATGATAATTCAGTTGAAATAACCCGGTGGTAAGAACAGCTGTTTCAAGTCAGCGTTTAAAGCAATAGCTCTAACTATTTTTTATTAAATTTATCAGCTTACCTTTTTCATCCAGCAAAATAGTAAAGAGACCATGAATGCCGTCTTTCTGAATGAAGCGATGAAAGTGCTTTGCCGGGATCTGAATACGCTCGCCGGTCCGAGCCGTAACAATCAGATTGCGGTAATGTCCCTGATAATAACCGAGGCACTCCTCTGCGGATAAATGCAGCGAGAACTGATAGCAAGCCACCTTGGGATCCTCACTCGTTGGCTAAGGCCTTACTTACTTTTTCATACAGATCATCACTGATCCCAGGCTGAGCAGAAAGCCGGTGTAAAGCAGCTTTCATTAAAGCCTGTCGCTCCAAGTCAAAGCGTTGCCAGGATAATAAAGGAGTGACCAGCCGTGCAGACACCTGAGGATTGATTGGGTCGAGTTTCAGCAGGGTATCGGTCAGCAGCTGGTAGCCACGGCCATCCATGCGATGAAACTGCCCGGGGTTTTGCATAGCAAAAGCATGAAACACCGCCCGTACCCGGTTGGGATTTTGCCAGCTGAACTTTGGGTGCTGACAAAGCAAGGTGATTTGTTCGAATACCTGAGCACTGGGTTGAGCTGCATGTAAACTAAACCACTTATCCAACACCAATACATCGTGCTGCCATTCAGTGGCAAATTGCTGCATCAGCCCAAAAAAGGCGGGATGAGCGCTGTGCAGACAAGCGCTGAGCACAGCCAGCTTATCGGTCATGTTGCTGGCAGAGTTGTATTGCTGCAACAACAAGGTTTCCGCAGGCTGCCCATGCAATGCCAAATAATCCAGGCAACGGTTTTTAAGTGCTCGTATGCCGACATTCATTTCATTGTATTCAACGGCAACTACCGAGTGTTGCTGATAACACGCCTTGAGCTCGGGCGCTAAACGTTGGCTAATTTGCTGACGAAAGCTATGGATGGCGCTTAAAATGGCATCTACCGGTATCTGCTGAAAGTTCTCGGCAAACACATGATACTCCGGTACCTTCAGCAATTCGGCTGTTAGTGCTTTGTCATCGAGCGGCAGCTTTAATAGTTGCTGATACAGCTCAAAGAATGCATCAGGTAATCTGAAATCATTGTTTTGATGCATCGCTTGATCTAACCAGAGCATCCAGCAAGACTGCAACGCATCCCAGCGGGCAAAGCCATTACTGGCCTCCATCGCAATACGCAACAGCTCCTGCTCGCTGTAATCATGCTTCAAACGCACCGGCGCAGAAAAGTCTTCCAGCATTACGGGTAAAGCTTGCGCCGAGACGCCATCAAACACCAGGGTTTCGTTATGCTCCTGCATCACGAAGAGCCCTGATTTATTACCTGACTCGTCCAGCAACTGGTAGCGAACCGGCAACACCAAAGCTGCTTTATCGGGCTGATCGGCCGTGGCAGCAGTGCGCTGGTTTAAACGAAGCGTCAGTCGTTGCTGCTGCGGCTCATAATGCCGCTGCATCGTCAGCTCCGGAGTACCGGACTGCTGATACCAGAGGCGAAATGCACTCAGATCGTAGTGGTTGGCATCCTGCATCGCTTGCACAAAGTCATCACAGGTCACGGCCTGGCCGTCATGACGCTCGAAGTACAAACGCATACCCGCCTGAAAGCCAGCCTCACCAAGCAAAGTATGCAGCATGCGGATGACTTCCGCACCTTTATCATACACTGTGACGGTGTAAAAATTGTTCATTTCCATCACCTGCTGCGGCCGGATCGGGTGTGCCATCGGGCTGGCATCTTCGGCAAACTGAGCGGTACGGATCACCTGAACGGCATGGATACGATTGACCGTGGCAGAACCCATATCACGACTAAACTCCTGATCGCGAAACACCGTCAGGCCTTCTTTTAAACTGAGCTGAAACCAATCACGGCAGGTCACCCGGTTGCCGGTCCAATTGTGGAAATATTCATGGCCAATAATGGACTCGACATTAAAGAAATCGGTATCGGTCGCGGTATCCTCACTGACCAGCACATACTTGCTGTTAAAGACGTTCAGGCCTTTGTTTTCCATGGCGCCCATATTGAAGAAATCAACCGCCACCACCATGTAGGTATCCAGGTCGTACTCCAGCCCAAATCGTTGCTCATCCCAGCGCATCGAGCGCTTGAGAGCGTCAAGGGCAAATGCGGCTTTACCTCCCTGCCCTTTCTCTACGAAGAAATCCAGGGCTACCATGCGGCCGGAACGGGTTTGGTAATCTCCCCTGAGCAAATCAAAATCACCTGCAACCAGAGCAAATAAGTAACTTGGTTTTGGAAATGGATCCTGCCAACAAACCAAGGTCTGCCCATTATCCAGCTTACGCTGTTCAACCTTGTTGCCATTGGAAAGTAAATAAGGGTAATGCGCTGTATCAGCGATGATGGTGGTGCGAAATACCGACAACACATCCGGCCGGTCCAGGTAATAAGTAATGCGCCGAAAGCCTTCGGCTTCGCACTGACTGCAAAAGCTGCCATTGGCATAATACAACCCTTCCAGAGCCGTATTGGCCAGAGGGTTGATCTGTGTTCTGATGGTCAGTCGAAAGGTGTCTTCGGTTACCTTCAGCCGCAATTGCTGACTGGTACAGTCAAACTCATTGGCAGCCAGAAGCTTATCGTTGTAATGCAATGATAACAGCTGCAATTGCTGCCCATCCAGGCTCAACTCCGTAAGCTGTGGATCCAACCGCCGAAGCTCGAGCACAGCAGTCACTACCGTATGAGTTGCATCGAGCTCAAAAGTTAAGTCTGTACTGTCAATGGTAAAACCCGGTGGCTGATAATCAGACAGGCGTTTCACCGAACGGCTCATGGTTTCTGCAGACATAACTACTCCGATGGCAACAACAGCTTTTGATTAGTATAACGTGGAACAGCCTGAGCGGTGGGGCTCAGGCTGCATTTTAAGGCTTCAGGTGCAGCTCTTGCTGAACACTGTCCGGCGGTGTCAGCTTGAGGATTTTGATCCCGCAGTAAGCATAAATAACGGCCAAAACCGGATTGATCAGGTTAAAGAATGCATAGATAAAGTAATCAAGTGGATTAACATTCAACACACCATGCATATAAGCACCACAAGTATTCCAGGGGATCAGCGGGCTGGTGATGGTACCGCCATCCTCCAGGGTACGTGACAGGTTCACTGGTGCCAGCCCGCGACGTTCGTACTCTTCTTTATACATCCGCCCGGGCATCACAATCGCCATGTACTGATCTGCAGTCAGAATATTGGTGGCAATACAAGTGGCAATGGTGCTGGTGATCAGGGAACCAGTGCTGTGGGCGGCTTTTAAAATCGACTGAACAAATTTGCGCAGCAGGCCAATTTTTTCAATCACCGCCCCAAACATCATGGCAGAAAAAATCAACCAGACGGTATTGAGCATATCGGACATGCCGCCGCCGCTAAGCAGACTGTTTAAATCGTCTGAGCCGGTTTCGACCGCAAAGCCATCAAACAATGTAGACCACACCAATTTAAAACTGCCGATAGCAGTACCTAAATCTTGCTCCATCAGTGTTTGCATCAGATCGCGTTGGAACAACAGTGCCCACACCCCACCCAGCAAAGCACCAATAAAGACCGTTGGGAAAGCAGGCACTTTTTTAATCGCCATAGCCAGTAACACAAACAGCGGGACCAAGGTCCAGAAGCTAATGGCAAAATGCTCATGCAGCGTACTGCTGATTAAATCAATATGCACCGCATCGGCGGTAGAGGAGCTGTTCAGGCCAATAATCGTAAAAAGTAACAGGGCCAACAGAATGCTTGGCACTGTAGTCCAAAGCATGTGACGAATATGGGCGAACAACTCTGCACCTGCTACTGCAGGCGCCAGGTTGGTCGTTTCACTTAATGGCGAAATTTTATCACCGAAGTAGGCACCGGAAATAATGGCTCCGGCCGTAATGGCTGGCGATAGCCCCAAGCCAGCGGCCACCCCGATTAAAGCGACACCGATCGTGGCCGCTGTGGTCCAGGAGCTACCAATACTCATGGCAACAATACCGCACAAAATACAGCTGGCTGCATAGAACCAGCTTGGGCTCAGCAACTGCATACCATAGTAGATGAGTGTCGGAACAGTGCCTGCCAACAGCCAGGTACCAATTAAAGCGCCTACTGCCAATAAGATAAGCACAGCGCCAAGCGATAACGAAATGCCCTTGATCATCGCCTGCTCAATATCAGCCCAGCGATAACCGTTTTTAATGCCAATGACCACAGCGACCGCTGCGGCTATAAACAAGGCAATTTGATTCGGTCCGTATGAAGAGTCATTTCCAAACAGAACAACGGAACTAGAAAGCAGTGTAATCAGAACTAGAATCGGCAACACCGCATCCAGAAAACTAGGCTCTTTTATTGTTGTTGTCATGCGAATTCCTATATCCCAAGCAAGCGTAGCAACCGGTCAAGCACCCCTATCAGATGCAAAAACACAATAGCGACAGCGACCGGCGTGAACCAACGAATGGCAAAACGCCAGATACCATACATTAAAGCTGAGGTTTGCAGCTCTTCCTGGGTAATTTTCTTCTTCATCACCCAGCCGGTAAAGACGGCAATCACCAGCCCCCCCAGCGGCAACATAATGGCAGAAGTCAGGTAATCCACCACTTCAAAGAAACTGCTGATGGACTTGCCAAACACACTGAGCTCGAATGTGGCCCAGGATGCACCAGAGAATGAGAACACGGTCAGTAAGCCCAGCAACCACAAGGAGCCGCCGGTGGCCACTGTCGCTGTAAAGCGGCTCAAACCTTTGCGCTCAACCAACCAGGCAACGGTGGATTCAATCATGGCAATCGCCGACGTAAAGGCCGCAAACACCAGCATCACAAAAAATAAGGTACCAAAGAAAGTACCAAAAGGCATGGAGCCAAAAGCAATTGGCAAGGTCACAAAAATCAGTCCCGGGCCTTCTGCAGGTGTCAGACCGTATTGGAAAACCAAAGGATAAATTGCCAGGCCAGCCAGCATCGCAACGGCCGTGTCTACCAGAGCTATCAACATGGAAGTTTTCGCAATGGACACATTGGATGGCAGATAAGCGCCATAAATGATCATGGCTCCAGAGGCCAAGCTCAAAGTAAAGAACGCATGGCCCAGAGCCAGCAACACACCATTAATAGTGAGCTTGGAAAAATCCGGCGTAAACATAAAGGCTACTGCCTCGCCGAAAGCACCATTGCTGGCTGAGTAAATGGCCATCACGCCAAGCAATACGAATAAACTTGGCATCAAAAAATTGACCGCTTTCTCCAGCCCTTTATGCACACCTCGTCCCACCACATACACAGTGACAAATAAGATAACAGCGGACCAGGCCATAAGTACCCAGGGGTTGGCGAGGTGAGCACCAAATTGAGCACCGATGGCTTCTGCCCCAACGCCCTGAAAGTCACCTCGAGCAGTTTTAATGACATAGGCCAGTGCCCAACCGGCAACCACAGCATAAAAGGATAAAATAAGATAACTGGCAACCAAACCACTCCAGCCGGCGATTTGCCAACGAGTGCTGGCACTTGCCTCCTGCGCCAGAGTTTTCACCGACAAGCCTGGGCTTTGGCGACCACGTCGACCAATCAGTACCTCGGACATCATCACCGGTATACCAATCAGCACAATGCACAGCAGATAGACCAGCACGAAGGCACCGCCACCGTTCTCGCCCATGATGTATGGAAACTTCCAGATATTGCCTAAGCCAACAGCTGCTCCAGTCGCTGCGAGAATAAACGCAAACCGACCGGACCACATGCCATGAACGGACTCACGTGCTCCCGACATAAAACCAACCCTATTATTATTTATTGTAATCGTTATATAGAAAAAGCTGGCGATTACCATCGCCAGCCTGATACACCCTGGTTATTTTTTCGCGTAACGCCCCAGCTGTAGGAAGTCAGCCGTAATCAGTACCGTCTCTTCGAGCAAAGGATCCAACTCACTGAGAATTTCAGGCAAATCTTCAGCATCCTCTACCGGCTCTTTACCCAGTAAGGCCAGTCGTGCATTGGCTCGAGCCAACTGCCGTTGTTCACGCTCTTCCCGCTGTTGTACCCGCTCAGCTTTCACCAGTGAGACAAACTTTTCATCACGCTGGCGACGGTACTCTTCAATATCATCCAATAGGTAGGTGAACTCAGGATTTTCAGCCACACGACTTTGATGACGCTGCAACAACAAGGGTAAATGTGGCTCCAGACTATCCAGGCGCTGATAAGCCGCTGCTGGAATAGAATCCCATGGCAAAGCATTCTCTTCGCGGCTTTCGCCCCAGTCTTCCGGATCAATCGGTGATGGGAAGGAGATATCCGGGATCACCCCACGGTGCTGCGTACTGCCACCATCAATGCGATAGAACTTAGCAATGGTGTACTGCACACTGCCCAAACTATTTTCAAACATATCGTAAATACGACCCAGCCCGCGATGTTGCTGGACCGTGCCTTTACCAAAGGTTTGCTCACCCACCACCAAAGCCCGACCATAATCCTGCATCGCTGCTGCAAATATCTCAGAGGCTGACGCACTGAAGCGGTCTACCAGTACCGTCAAAGGACCATCGTAATAGCTGACACCATCCCGATCCTGACTGACCGAAATACGGCCTGAGCCCTCACGTATCTGCACAACAGGACCTCGGTCGATGAAGAGACCAGTTAGTAACGTGGCTTCCTGCAGTGAACCGCCGCCATTACCACGTAAATCAATGATAATCGCATCCACTTTTTCTTCCTGCAGTTTGGCAAGCTCTTTTTTCACATCATCCGACAGATTGTTGTAAAAGCCCGGGATGGTAATCACCCCAATGCGTTTATCCAGCTCGGATAGCATGGGCTCAAACACCTCTCCCTTGGCGGCACGATCTTCAAGGCGGATCTTGTCGCGTACAATGGATACCACGTTGGTGGTGCCGGATACCATTGAGCCGCCACTTTGCACCTGCAAGCGCACAGTGCTGCCCTTGGGACCTTTAATCAACTCAACCACATCGTCCAGCCGCCAGCCTACTACATCAACAAATTCTTCATCGTCCTGGGCCACGCCTATCACCCGGTCTTTTGGCTTGAGTTGTTGGGTTAAGTCTGCCGGCCCACCGGGAACCAGGCTCTGAATCACCGTGTAGTCGTCTTCAGCACGAAGCACTGCGCCTATGCCTTCCAGCGATAGGTTCATATCTTGCTGGAAGCGCTCAGCATTGCGCGGTGATAAATAAGACGTGTGAGCTTCAATGCTACGACCATAAGCATTCATGATCAGCTGAAACACATCTTCGTTGTTGGTTTGCTTCAGCCGGTTGCGGGCATTGCTGTATCGTCGTTGCAGCAACTCTTTGGCTTCTTCCTGAGTCTTACCGGTCAGTTTCAGGTTCAAGGTATCAAACTTAACCCGCTGGCGCCAAAGCTCATCCAGCTCAGCCTGACTAGTCGCCCAATCCGCTTCTTCGCGATCGTAGTAATACTGATCGTCTTGTTCAAAATCAAACTCTGTTTCCAGCAACTCCAAGGCAAAACCAAAACGCTCGTAGCGACGTTGCAAACTGGTATTGAACATATCAAAAGCAAAGGCCAGGTTTCCGCGATTCAGGGCATCACTGAACTGATGACGATGGCGGGCAAACTGATCCACATCGGATTGCAGCAAGATGGTTTTATTGAAGTCCAGGCTTTTCAGGAAGCGTTCAAAAACCCGCTCAGAAAAAGCCTGGTCTAGTTGTACCGGCGCATAGTGACCGCGGGTAAACAGAGCAGAGATGCGTTTACTGGCAGTCGCATGTTGAGACTCCTGTGTAAGCACAGGCAGCTCAACAGGCTCGCTTGAGCTTTTCTCATCGGCCCATAGCGGACTGCATGAAAGGGTGAATGCCAACAAGAACGCAACGGATTGTTTCATAATACTCTCATCTGCTAAGCCGTGGTCGCCAACAACGTTTGATCGCTAACAACTTTTCATCACGAACAACCTAAGCCTGTTGAAACAGACTATCACGACTGGTTTTAATCACCATACCGGATTGAAGCTGCACAGTGACGTCGTTACGAGCAACTTCAACTACGGTGGCGGACATCGGTGCCTGACCAAGTCGAACCAATACACTACTGCCAACTTTTAATCCGGTATCAGACACAGGGGTCAGAGACGCTTGCTCTTTGTTTTTTACCGCAGCGGTTGGCTTTTGGTTTACTTTAGATTTTAGAACCTGAGGATTAGAACGGCCAGAGGGCTTTTTGTTCATAACCTTTTTATTTGGGGCATTCGTCGCCTTTTGCCCTTCTTTGTGGGCTTCTTTAGCCGGCTGTGCAGCTTTAGCCCGCTGCTTGCGCAGCTCAGCAGCCTTGGCTTTACTCTCAGCGAGCGTTTGGGCTGCATGGTCCGCTTGCTGCTGATCGATTTTCTCAACCTCAGTGCCGGTTAAATCAACACGCACAGCATCCGATTGAATCGACTGTAAATAGCGCCAACTGGATGTATAAACCCGCAGTGCCTGCCTTAGTTGAGTTTTACTAATTGGGCTTTGCTCAGTAAGGGCGGCAGCCAAATCCTGAAAAATGCCAATTTTCAATGGCTTGGCAGCGCCAGTAATTGAAAAACAGTCAGGATACTCAGTCGCCAGATAAGCAATGACCTCTTTCACCGAGGTGAGTTTACTCGCAGCCAGTACCTCGCTGTTACTCTCAGCCACTTGCTCATGGCTGCGCTCTGATGTCCTATCCGTGCTGGTAGTTGGTTCACCAGTTGCGGGCGTGTTTTCAGCTACATCTGTATTCGGGGTTGTCATGCACAATTACTCTTCAAATTCGTCATCATCTTCATCCAGCGGCTCAGGTTCAGCTGCCAGTTGATTTTCTACAAAGGCTATAGACCAGTCAATCAGCTCTTCCTCGCTGGCTTCCAGTACTAGCGTGTCAGCCGATAACTGTTGCCACAGCTGAGTTAACAGTAATTCCACCTCGCTGGTGGCTGTATCGTCCGGTATTACCGACCAAACCGCATGATAAATAGCGTTCATCTGATCAGCGACCTGTTCTTCCTCACCATCCCAATCGCCCACATCGTGCGGACTAAACAAATAATCCTGCACCTCCATCATGGCTTTCATACCAGGCTTTGCTCCAGTAACCGAACCAACTGCTCCAAGGCAGACTGATCTGCTGCACCGAAGCGATTAAGTATCGGACTATCGATATCCAAAACAGCAATAATCTGATCACCGGCCCTGACCGGGATCACCAGCTCGGACTCACTGGCAGCATCGCAGGCAATATGACCAGGAAACGCATGCACATCGGCAATGCGCTGGGGCTCACCTGTTGCCACCGCTGTGCCGCATACTCCCTTACCTACCGGGATCCGGACGCAGGCGACTTTTCCCTGAAAAGGCCCAAGTACCAGCTCGCCTTCCCGCATGATATAAAAGCCAGCCCAGTTAAGCTCAGGCAGACTGTGGTAAATCAAAGCGCTCAGATTTGCCATCTTGGCAATTAAATCAGGTTCATCTTGGACAAGGGCAGCGGCCTGCTGCAACAGCAGTGGGTAAAGATCGGTATCGGTTGAACTCATGCTTCGTTTCTAAGAGGCTGCAAAGCCCTAACATTACTTGGTTTGGCCGAAAAATTAAACCATTTCTTTACCAAAAGCCTGAATTGCGAGCTCCGCTGCAGAGAAAATAACCAGCACCCCCGTAAATCCGCTCAGTGATGACTTTGCCACTGCCTTGGATTGGCCGGGTAGTAAAACGTTGGCTGGATGGTTTGATGTTTAAAAAAGCGGGTATCTTTGTGCGGCAACTTCATAAACCCACCCACGCCTTCCCCGGTGATTTCTGGCACCTTGCGTAAAATACTGGCCAGCAGATCAGCAAACTCTTGTTCTTTGGTCACATCCAACAGGCGATAGTAACTGTGAATTTTCATATAAAGCGGTGTCACCTCAAAAATCAAACAGCCGGTATGACGAATAAGGTTCAGACGGCCAATATCATCCATAATGCTATCCGGTAGGATCAGCTGCTCGTCCGGGTCTTTACCATCTTCAAAGTAAGAATGTTGCTTGCTCGAAGCATCGCTGCTAAGCACCGGAGCAATTCGATACGGGATCTCAGCACCTTGCGGCGGCACAAAAGGCTGTTCCTGACTGTCCCGGCTGATATGAATGGTATTACGGGCATTAAACAAACATGCCTTGAAAATACCCACCCTACCAATGGCCTGAGCCAGCTGAACGACATTGTTTACCGCCAGGGCAAAGGAGCGGATCAGGCTATCGTCGTAGAGGTTCAGACTGGAGTCGATATACACCCCCTTGGGCTGCCAATGGATCGCAAGGCCGCCCACCACCGGGTAACGCGCCAGGCGGCTCACTGCAGCGATAAAGGCTTTTTCAGTATCGCCCATGCCTTCTAAATAGTTTTTGTAGTAACGCTCCAGCTGGGCATCATCGACAAAGCCAATGCCATCTTCAACGCTGTGCTCCCGTAAAAAGGACTTGCGCGATGAGTAAACCACTGTATCCAAATCATGACGCACCGGGCTTACCCAAACCGGCAGCAGTGACTGATCATCAAACAGTGGCAGCTCCGGCAACACCAGTTGCTTTAATCGTGGCATCTGTTGCAAAAAGTAATCTCCTGCCTGCCGGCGCAAGACTGCATCGTCAGAAAGCAAGGCGTCCAGCATGGTGGCAAAAGCTTGCGGCAAACCAAGGCTTCGTGCCGGTATGGCTTTGTAGCCAAAGCGACAGGACTGACCCGAGGCCAGGGCATACAGGGTGCTGGCCACACCCTGCTCGTCAAAACGCGGACTGGATAAAGCACCACTGCGCTGTTCCGGGCCAATAAAGTAGACATCCCCCAAACGGGCATTGGAGTGCTGCAAATCAGCCGACATCAAGCCCATCACATCGTTGCTGATGAACTGGCCCTGCTCGTCGGTTTGCGCAAACACCGATGAGCCCCAATCGACCAGGCTAATCTGCTCGGTTTCGCTATCAAACACCAGATTCGAAGGCTTGATATCACCATGCACAATGGGTGCTGGCACCCCCTCTTTCTTGTGCTGTCGCAACAGCTGCAGCAACTCGGCCAATTGCCCTGCCAACTTAATCAGCAAGCGGGCTGACAAACGGCCATACTGCAGACTGTACTGTTCCAGGTCTATGCCCCTGGCACGGCCCATCATTAAAATGCCTTGTTTCTTAATCAGCTGATAGGTGATGTAACGCGGCACAGCCGGGTGCTGCACCTGCGATAACATATAGGCCTCATCGGCTAACCGCTCCTGGATATGCAAGGGTAGTGTAATGCGGGAAAATTTAAACACGCATTGTTCCCCTTGCAGGCTGACCCCGGCAAAAGCAAAACCATAAGCCCCCTTACCTATCAGCTCAATCTGCTGATAACCCAGTTTTTCCAGTTCTGAAATACAAAGCGCTACCCACTCCTTTAACTTGCGGGCATCGTTGGCATTGAGCAAGTAAAACGACTGCTCTTCCGGGATGTAAAAATTGCGTAGTTGGTGTTTATACATCACGATTAAGCACGCACGCAGCGCGAGCTGGCCCAATGACGCAGTGCCTCGACCGACTCTGCCATCACCACAGAAATCGGTTGGGTCTGGCCAAGCTCCTGCTCTAAATGATGTGGGCCGAGCACAGTGGCATCACTTTGCGCACGGAAGCTGGCACCCACTACAGCCTGCTCCAGCTCCGCGCCGGAAAATCCACTTGTGAGCGGCAGCAGCTTTGTGAGCGCCTCAGTATCCAGCACCAAACCCCTACGCTGTAAATGTAATTGCAACAACGCCAGACGCTCGTCTGCTTCAGGTAAATCGACAAAGAACAACTCATCAAAGCGTCCCTTACGCAGCAATTCGGGCGCCAATTCATGGATGTTGTTGGCGGTGGCCACCAAAAATACTGCTGCTTTGCGCTCCGCCATCCAGGTAAGCAGGGTACCAAGCAATCGCCGGCCTACCCCCTGATCGCCCTGGCCGGAACTGATGCCTTTCTCAATTTCATCAATCCACAGCACGCATGGTGCCATGGCATCGGCCAGCTGCAGCGCCTGACGCAGATTTTTCTCGGTTTCACCAATGTACTTGTTGTACAAACTGGCCATGTCCAGCAACAGCAGTGGCACGCCAAAAGCACCGGCAATGGCTTTGGCAGCCAGGCTTTTGCCCGTACCCTGCACCCCGGTCAGCAAGACGCCTTTTGGGGTATCGCGTTGCTGCTGCACAAAGGCAGTTCGGCGCTGCAGCAGCCAGCTTTTCAGGTTCTCTAGCCCCACCACATCGTCCAGCGCCTTGGTGTCATATACCTGGCTCAGCACCCCTTCGGTTTGCAGCAGGCGAAATTTTGCCTGATTGACCCGGCTAACATCTGCCGCGCTAATGGCACCATCGTTGGCAATGGCTTTGTAGGCCAGCCGTTTTACTTCCTCGAAGGTCAGGCCTCGTAAGTTTTGCACCAGTTGCTGCACTGCATCTGGCTGCAAGTCGGCCAGCTCACCGGTTCGTTGCTGATACAACTCGGCCGCTTCCAACACCAGTTGGCGTACCTGCTGATCGCTGGGCAAATGCAGTTCGAAGCGGTAACACAGACGGGCTAATTCAGCTGGAATGCTAAGCGAGTGACTAAGCAGTACCACAGTATGCCCCACCGTATCGTGTAGCAAGGCAATTTCTTTCAGAAACCGAATATGGCGTGGCTCAGTTAAAAACGGGTGAAAATCGCACAGCACATAGATACCCGGGTTTTTGGTACCTTTGATTTGAGCCAACACTTGCTGTGGCTCGGTATTAAACGTTTGTGCATCGGATGGTACATCCAGGCGGCGCAAGCCCTCGGTACAGCTCCACTGAAACAGTGGTCGAAATAAATTCACCGCCAACCGGCGGATCAATTGCAAGGCCCGTAGCTCTTCATAGCTTTCAATCACAATCAACGGGCTTCGCGCCTGCAACAGGATTTTTAAATCATCAAATTCGTGCATCGATAACTCAAGTAGAACGCTTTGAGCTTATAGTGCCGCAGTAGTCTAATCTTGCCAAGAAGAACAGCGGCCTTTCTTATGCCTGCATCCAGTTCAGACAACATCATCTCCAGAGCCGCTTAACCGCCTACCACTTCGCGTAGTGATCTTCACTAAAGCCCCATGCGCCTTCTAACTGAATAACTTCGTCTGGCAAATGAATCTCACCAAAATAGCGGCCAAAATGTTGAGTGAAGTTAGAGGCAATCAAGCCTGCGTTGATTTTTTCCTGACGCAAGCCCTTTGGCTCAAACTGCAGCCGGATAATGCCGTCGCTTGATACCATCGACCAGAGTGTGTCGGGCTGATAACGGTTAAACTGAAAATCAACCATAGCAATCTTGATGAAGCGACCATCCAACCAAAGCGCATTTTCAGTAAAGCCCGTCTCATTGACTCCTGCGGCTAAATTAAAACCAAGGCGGCGACCATCGGGCAAAAAGCACGACAAACTGCCCCAATTCCAGAAAGTTTCACGCCGCATATAGCCAGCCGTCCAGTCGACACAAGCAAGGGTGTTCAGGGCTTGCAAATCATAGTGACGGTTTTGCCACTTCAACTGACCGCTGCAGGGTAAGGCGGTGGCTTTTTGGGTAAATACCCAGCCCTGATAGCCGGCACGGGTACAAACTGCCAAAGGCTGATAAGCGGTGGTCTCATCAATGCTGGCGGTTAACCGCAGCTGCTTTAATTGCACTTCAACAAGGCGCCTGCCTGGCTGCGACGTAGCATCCATGCTCAGATAGTTAGCGCCTTTACGGAACAAGGCTTTGCCCTGACCGGGCTGCGTCTCTATCCGGGTGTTACGCGCCAATGGCTGCAGAAAGCTGAACTCTTCGAACTGCTGTGTTTGCACATCGTAGCAATAGACAAAAGCGTTGCTGACCCATTTCAAATCCACAATAGCCACACCGATCAGCAAGTTCTGGCTGCTAAAACCGATGAATTGAAACTGATTAAATTTGAAGTGCTTGGCGAAAGCGCCCAAGCGCTTATCCATGGCACTGCGTAAATCATAATCAAGGTAATTAATGGTCTCAACACCATCCGGGAAATAGCCAAATTCAGGCTGGCCAGTTGTGCTGATTAGTTGCGCTTTTCGTGCCATGCAGGCTCCTATCGATAGGCTTACTCGGGTTCATCATAATATCGATGACATCAGTTGTGATAACCAGCTCACACTAACTTATACAGAATAGAGCACAG